>JAGKTB010000156.1:0-6374 GCA_018993145.1 Flavihumibacter sp. | reverse complement strand
ACGGCTTTCTATAGTGTTGATTGGTTTTACCATCCATCTCCATCCAGAACGTTTCCAAGTCCGCCCAGGATACCACCCTCTTCTTTTCTCCGGGGTCCACCATATTGCATGATGCGGCTGGCAAGGCGGCTGATTGGCAGGGTTTGAATCCATACCTTACCTGGTCCGCGAAGCGTTGCAAAAAACAATCCTTCACCACCAAAAATGGTATTCCGGATTCCTCCTACAAACTGGATATCAAAATCGATTGTTTGTGTATATGCAACCACACAACCGGTGTCCAGTTTCAAGGTTTCTCCGGGCTGAAGTTCACGTTCAAATACATGGCCACCTGCATGTACAAAGGCCATACCATCTCCTTCCAGTTTCTGCATGATGAAACCTTCACCACCAAAAATACCGGTACCCAGTTTGCGTTGTAATGCGATTCCCACGCTCACACCCTTTGCAGCACAGAGAAAAGCATCTTTCTGACAGATCACCCTTCCTCCCAACTGCATCAGATCCAGTGGAATGATTTTACCGGGATAAGGTGATGCGAAACTTACTCTCTTTTTTCCATGCGCCATATTGGTAAAGGTTGTCATGAACAAACTTTCACCTGTTAACACGCGTTTACCTGCACTCACCAGCTTACCCAGAAAACCACCGGTTTGCTGTTTGGAACCATCGCCAAAAATAGTGGCCATCTGAACGCCATCATCCATCATCATAAAACTTCCGCTTTCTGCAACGGCCGTTTCATTGGGGTCCAGCTCTACTTCAACGTATTGCATTTCTTCCCCATAAATCCTGTAGTCAATTTCGTGATTACTTCTCATGGAATAAAATTACTAAGTTTTAAAACCAACTGCCAACAAATGCTTTGTAGGCGGGATCTGATTCATTGCCTTTGATCTTGCGTTTTCTTCTGGCAACACTAATCCTATGTTTCAACATAGTGTAGAGTACCATTGGAATAAAGAACAAAGTCAATGGTGGAATTCCCATGATAGAGACCCATTTTCCTCCGAATTGGTTGCGCATGGGCCTTTTCAATCTTTCAGACATCAGGTACATGGCAGGTACTACAACCAGGGTCATGAAGAAGGCAACTGTCAATCCAAAAATAATTGTCCAGCTCAATGGCTTCCAGAAAACGGCGTTGTCCCCACCAAGGAAAATTTTAGGATCCAGTTCTGCGAACAATGTAATAAAGTTGATATTAAATCCAACTGCCAGCGGAATCAGCGCCAGAATCGCTGCCAAAGCAGTCAGCAATACCGGAATGATCCGGGTTTTACCAGCCTGGATAACGGCTTCCCGGGTTTTCATACCACGAGCCCTCAACTCATCCGCAAATTCGATCACCAGGATTCCATTCTTCACCACAATACCTGCAAGACCCACAATACCAATACCTGTCATCACCACGCTCACTTCCATTTTGGTAATTCCAAAACCAAGTAATACTCCGATTACACTGAATACAATTTCGGTAAGGATAATAACCGGTTTACTGATGGAATTAAACTGCAATACCAGGATGAACAAAATCAGCATCAATGCAATAAAAAGTGCTTTTATAAGGAATGCTCCTGTTTCTGCCTGTTGTTCCCCTTCACCTGTTTGGCGGATGGTAACCCCCTCTGCAGTGAGTTTGAAATTATCAATATGATCTTTAATGCGCTGGTTCACTTCCGTTGGTGTGAAACCGGACAATACATTTGAACGCAACGTGATAACCCGCTTCTGGTTTTTTCGCTTAACACTTCCCAGTGTACTGGTGAAATCAACATCTACCAGTGAGCTTATTGGAATTCGCTTAATCGCGCCTCCGCTGGCAAAATCACGGAAAACAATATTCATATTGAGCAGATCCACGAGGTTTTGGCGCTGCACTGCGGTATTTCGCAGTTGAATTTTGTATTCATCTTCCCCATCTTTTATCTTGGAGATCTCGCGACCGAACAGCGCTGTCCTGATCTGCAGGCCGATCTGCGCAGACGAAACGCCTTCCCTCAATGCACGCTCACGGTTAATAGTAAGCGAAATTTCAGGATTGTTCAAATCGATATCCATTTTCAACTCCTCCACACCGGAAACCTGAATGGAATCGAGGTAGTTTTTGAGAGCTACAGCAGTTTTCGTAAGATCGTCAAAATCTTCACTGGCGATTTCAATATTGACAGGCGGTTCAGTAGGCGGGCCACCTTGTTCCTGGTCAACACTGAGTTCTGCTCCGGGTATACCTTTTACAACTGCCCGAATGGAATCGAGTATGGGTTTGGTGGATTCTCCATGGCGTTTTTCAAACTCTACAAATGAAACCTGAATTCTTCCAAGCTCGGGACGTGTGCTACGATCACCACTCATTGGATCACTGGCACCTACCGCCACATTGGAGATTACTGATTCTACAATCGGGTTTTGCTTTTTACCTCCATCCATATCCAACACTTTATACACCCGTTGCTCCAGTTGTCTTGTAATGGAGTCAGTGTATTGAACGGAAGTTCCTACAGGTAATTTCAGGTATACATAAACGAAGTTGGGATCTCCGGAAGGAAAGAATACAACAGGTACTTTACGAAGACCAAAGAATACAAATGAAAAGATGAGTAATCCAATAGTACCCAGAAGAATTTTTACGGGCCTCCATCCATGCAGCGACCAGCGCAGCAAACTTTCATAGTGCGACATGATCCAGGGTAGTGCACGATTCTGGAAGTTATGAATGGTTCTATCCAGGACAAAAACATTCAGAATGGCCAGCACCACAAAGAACAACAGCAAATTACCCCAGAAGAAATACCAGTTAATCGCTCCCGGTAATGCCTGACCGAAACTGGCACCTGCTGTAATCAGCAATACACCCAGGATAACAGCGATCCAGAATCCTTTCTTTTTAAAAATGGAAGTTTTATTGCCATCTCCTTCATCGTGGTTCATAAAATCCACTGCAAATACCGGGTTCATGATAAAAGCGACCACCAGAGAAGCCGATAAGGTAAAGATCAGCATGGTAGGAAGATAGATCATGAACTTACCGATAATACCCGGCCAGAATAAAAGCGGAACGAAAGGAGCCAGCGTGGTGAGGGTTCCTGCCAATACGGGAATGAATACCTCACCTGCTGCCATCATTGCTGATTTCTCTGAATTGATTTTGCCCTTACCCTCCATAAAGATCCGGTGGGTGTTTTCAATAACAACGATGGCATCGTCTACAATAATTCCGAGTCCGAACAGCAGGGCAAAAAGCACAATAAAGTTCAGGGTAACATTTCCCCCAACAATCAGTTCAGCGGCCGGTAAGAAGAGGAAGGCCACGAACATACTAAGGGGTACACTTAATGCTACAAAGAAGGCATTGACTACCCCCATAAAAAACATCAGAATGATCAGTACCAGGATAAATCCGATCACAATGGAGTTTACGAGGTCGTTGAAGGAGACGCGGGTAGCCTTACTCTGATCACCCGTAATTACCAGGTTCAGTTCACGAGGAAACTCTGTTGCTTTCAACTCATCCACCACTCTTTTCACTTCATCAGATGTTTCAATCAGGTTTTCACCGGAACGTTTGATGATGTTAAGCGTAATTACTTTTTTGCCATTTAAACGGGCATAACTCTCGGTGTCTTTGATAGTATCTTTAATGGTAGCGATATCCTTAAGATATATGGGCGCACCACTGGTATTGCGAAGTATCACTTTCTCAATATCATAAGCAGTTTTGAACTGACCTTTCAATTGCAGGTTTCTTTTCATGTTGCCCACTTCCAGCAAACCACCTGAAATATCCAGGTTTTCACGGGCAACGGCATTGGCGATATCATCAAAAGTGATATTGGCTGCTTCCATCCGGTTATTGTCCACATTAATCTGGAATTCCCGCTCAGGAGCACCTACCAGGTCAACCCGGTTGATTTGTGGCAATTCTTCGAGCTTATCCTGTAATTCATCCGCATAACTTTTGAGTCGCTGCAAATCAAAATCACCACTTACGTTCACATACATGATTGGCTGTTCGGAGAAGCTAACCTCCAGTACCGAAGGTTCTTCCGTAAGATCAGTAGGCAGATCTTTTTTTGCCTTATCCACCGCATCCTTCACTTTCTGCAGCGCCACATCTGTTTTTACATCCGTATCAAATTCTACGATGATGGCACTAAAATCCTGCTGTGAGGTACTGGTGGTTTTTTTGATTTTAGCACCGGTAATCCCTTTGATTTGTTTTTCAATGGGACGGGTAACCAGGTTTTCAATATCCTTAGGTGAATTTCCTACATATACTGTTTGTACATAAATAGTAGGAATCACAATATCCGGGAACTGTTCCTTGGGAAGTGTCACAAACTGGAATACTCCAATGATACTCACGAAGATCATCAGGAGATAAATCGACGTTTTATTTTTGATACTCCAGGTAGTAGGTCCAAATTGTTTGAACTTCTCCTTCATATTTTCAAGCGCACTCATACTATAGTTTTACGCATTTCTTAAATTGATAACTCATCTTCCGCACAATTCCATTCTTAGAGACTGGTAGTAATCAGCTGACCATCATAAAGCCCCTGGAATCCTTCAATGATCAGGATATCACCGGCCTGCAGTCCCTTGTGGATTTCCAGTTCATTGCCATAGAGTTCGCCTGTTTCAACCGGACGTTTTTTGGCTCTGAGTTTACCATTTTCGTTCACTGCTACGAGTACGAATTTGCCTTTTTCATCATTTTGCAGGGTATTCACAGGAATGGTAATAGCATCATTCACCGTATAATCTTCGATCCGGATATTGGCTATCTGATTAGGACGTATCTGTTTGTCAGTCGGCATTTTGGATTCGATGTAGAAAGAACGACTATTCGGATCGATCAGCTTTCCTGATACACTCACTTTTGTATTGAATGTTTTGCTGATATCGGGCAGGATTACTTTTACCGGGCTTCCCACTTTAACTCTTTCCAGGTAATTTTCTGGAACTTGTGCAACTGCCTTCAATTCACTGGTATTTACAATACGGATACCATTCATTGGAGAACCGGTAAAGGTTTCACCAACCTTGATATTTACTTCATCCGCAATGCCACTCACCTGAGCATATACGTTTGTCATCGCCAGTTGTTCTTCCAGAATACCAATCTGACGTTCCGCCTGGTCTACATTGTTTTTGGCGGTAATCAGGTGAACTTCTGTACCGATTTTCTGTTCCCAGAGATTTTTCTGACGGGAGTATAGGTTTCTCGCGTAGTCCAGTTGAGTTTTGGCAGTTTCCAGTTGCTGACGGATCACTGCATCATCCAGCTTCAGGAGCAGTTTTCCTTTCGAAACAACATCACCCTGTTTCACGTAAATAGCACGTACCTGTCCGCCCATTCCACGTGGTGTTACATAGGAAACATTCTGAGCTTCAATTTTGCCTTGCAGGTCGATGTAGTGGGTGAAAGGCGCTGCCGTTAACGGAGTGGTAACTACCAGTTTCGGCTTTTCAGGAGGGATAGCAGTGGAATCCAATAACAGGATTTCTTTCTCCAGTTCAGCAATCCTTGTTTCTGTAGTAACTTTCGTTTCTTTCAGAGAAGCAAGTTCTGCTTTTTTCTTCTCCAGCAGGTTGCCACCACATGCTACCAAAAGCAAGAGGGAAGAAGATATGAGTAGTTGTTGTATACCGGTTTGCATATAATTCGATTTATAAGGATTCAGTTGATTAATAAATTTTTCCAATTGCTGTCAGATAATCCACTTTGGCTAAAGCCGCTTCATATAAAGCTGTGAACAGGTTGGTTTGCGCAGTTCTTAATTCCGTTTGTGCCGCATTTATTTCAGTATTGGAGCCTAATCCCTGTTCGTATTTCTTTTTAGTCTGATCATACACCCGCTCTGCCAATTCCACATTTTCCATTTGTGCGTCTACAGCCAGTACGGATGCGCGGTATCGGTTTCTGGCACTGGCTACATCATTTTCAATGGAAAGCTTGAGTAGTTCCATATCATACTCGGTTTTTCTCACTGCGGATCTTGCCTGTTCTAATAAGGCACGGCGACGGTTGCCATCAAAAATGGGAACATTGATGCGAAGCCCGAGTGTGCTTTGCTGGAACCAACGTCCTCCTGATTTGAAGAAATCGAATTCATTTCGCTGGGCGTTGGTGAAATAATTCCCAAATACGCTGACGGTTGGGAGGGCCATCAGTTTATATCGTTTGACATTATAATCATTCAATTCTTTACCGATCTGCAATAACTGAAATTCACGGCGATCATTAACCGAATAGGCAGAATCCAGTAAATTTTCCTTGATCAGATCATCGCTGAGTTTATCTGTTAGCACAAGGCTGTCGGTCAGGGGCATACCCAGCAACATTTTCAGTCCGAGATAACCGTTATTGA
>JAGKTB010000155.1:0-3166 GCA_018993145.1 Flavihumibacter sp. | reverse complement strand
TTGTATATAACAAAGTTGCAGTCAACCTCTTCATTGGAATCACTAGTTGAAAACTCAGCGTTGAAAATAGGCTGTCCGTTTGATTTATAGATAATTTTTCCCTTAGGATTACAGACGTTACCAACTGCATCCTGTCTGCCTGAAATTAAATCTGTGAGGATTGCAATTTCAAATCTGTCCTTTGTGTTGTATGTGAGGATATTTTTTTGGTTAAAATAAAGAATGTCTACTTCATTGCAAGCTTTCAAAAAAGCAAAACCCTGTTTGTTGTTGTCGCTATTATGAAAGCAAGACTGAAGAAATACAAGTGTCAGAAATAGTACAATTTTATTTAGCATTTATATAAAGCTGCTTGCCATCTAAGGACTTTACCACTTACTCGTACCGCAGTGCTTCAATAGGATTCAACCGGCTGGCTTTATAGGCGGGATAGGCTCCGGCAGCAAGGCCCACAATAGAACAAATAAGCACGCCCAGGAATACCCAGAGCCAGGGGACTACAAAACCCGTGCTCATCAGCATGCTCACAATATTGCCGAGTAAAACACCGATGAAGATGCCTATTACGGCACCCAGCAAACTGATCAGGATGGCTTCCAGCAGGAACTGCCAACGCACATTGCGCTGCTTGCCTCCAATGGCTTTTATAAGTCCCACTTCCTTGGTTCTTTCGGTTACTGCCACCAGCATGATATTCATGAGACCTATCGCAGCACCCATCAGGGTGATGAAACCAATCACGACTGCAGAACCAGTCAGCCAGCCGATCTGGCGCATAGCCAGCTCCACAAAGGCATCACTTTTATCAATCAGAAAATTGCTTTCTTCCTTGATTTCATTTTTCCTTATAACCCGGAAGATGCCTTCTGCCTCTCCGATAGCAGTTTCAATCAGGCTGATATCATCTGTTTTTACGCCAATGGTAAAAGTGGAGGAAGCACTGCTGGTAAAGAAACGGCGCACTGAATTATAGGTGGTGATGATGTTATTATCCAGGCTTCTGCCAAAGGTAGAGCCCTTGGGTTCCAGGGTGCCAATCACCCGGAATGGAATATTGTTAACATGAATAATTTTCTCAACAGGCGCTTCTGGGTTACTGGTGCCAAAAAGTTTGTCAGCCACATCTTTACCTATGAGACATACATTCCTGCCGGTACTTACATCCAGTTCATTGATATTGCGACCCGCGGCTATTTCAAAGCCATTCATGTCGAGGTAATTCTCATCTCCTCCATTGACCCATACTGTAGGATTGGTTTTTTTATTACCAAAGGAGGCCGCGTTGTTATTACCCCCGCTTAGCGACAAAGATACTTTGGAAGGGAATTTATACCGCTCTTTAAAAGCTTCTGCCTGGTCGCGGGTGATGGGCTTATTCGTGTTGGATTTCTTGAGTTTTTTTCCGCCTTTCTCTTCTTTTTTCATTTCTCCTCTGTCGAACCGGAAAGCCGACCGGTACCGGATCGTAAAGCCATTGGCACCCATGCTGGTAAAACTCTCCATGAACTTCTGAGAGATGGCCTGTATGGCAGTGTTGATCCCAATAAGGGCTGCAATACCCAGGGCAATAATCGACACCGTAATTCCTGTGCGAAGTTTATTCGACCGGATGGTGCGTATGGATAGGCTTAGCGTGTCGGCAATGTTCATGCCGTGAAAATACAGAAAAGTGAGACGTCAGACGTGAGATGTGAGACGTACGGAGCTAAAAATAGTTGACCGGTCGGGTGATATCCACCACAGGCGGATACGACCCGACCGGTAAACTTATCAGAAGTATAAGTAGTTCAGGATCATGTTCGGGAAGATACCGAAGAGGATGATGAGTCCGGCTACCAGGATCAGCAACCAGCGGAAAACACTACTGATTGCTACTGTTTCACCTGCTCCCTCCTTGAAATACATGGCCTGGATCACACGGAAATAATAGTACACGCTGATCGCGGCACAAATAATGGCCAGGATCACCAGCCACAAATAGGAGCCGGTTTTCACCGCAGAGGCCAGCATGAAATATTTGGCAAAGAAGCCGATGGTCATGGGAATACCAGCCAGCGACAACAGGAAAATAGTAGTAGTGGCAGCCAGCACCGGTTGCGTGCGCGCCAGGCCATTAAAGCCTTCAAAGGTATAATCCTTCATTTTGGTCAGCACCGCAAACACCCCGATAGTAGCCAGGCTATAACCCAACGAATAGAGGATGATACCTTCTTTGGAAAGGGCATTATAGCTGAACAACGCAAACAACATAAAACCTGCCTGCGCAATGGAGGAATAAGCCAGCATGCGTTTTACACTTTGCTGGAAGATGGCAGTAATATTACCGATCAGCAAGGTAGCAGCAATCACCACCGCTACAATCAGTCTCCAATCGTATCCGGAATTACTGTAGCTGAATTCAAAGAGGCGCACAAAAGCGATGAATACCGCAGCCTTCACAATGGTTGCCATGAAGGAAGTGAATACGGTGGGCGCACCATCATACACATCCGGCGTCCAGAAATGGAAAGGAGCAGCAGATACTTTAAAGGCCATGCTGATGAAAAGTAACATCAAACCGGAAGTATACCAAACATCTCTGCCTGCATTGGCGATCTGCAAAGTTGGATCAATGCTGAAAGTTGCTCTCGCACCATACATCAGTACAATACCCATCAGCATGATACCGGTAGAGAAAGCTCCCATCAGGAAATACTTCAGTGACGCTTCATTGCTTTTCAGGTTGCGTTTATCGCTACCTGTTAGTATGTACAAGGGAATAGAAATAATCTCAATTCCGAGGAAGAGCAACAACAAGCTATTGAAAGAAGAAACGATGGAAACACCACAGAGAATAAAGAAGATCAGTGCAAAATAATCAGCGCCATTCTCTCCTACTTCCAGCACATCGCGGGCAGATAAGAGAAAATACAAAAGCGTTGCACCAAATGCGATGGTATTGAAAAGCAGTCCGAGTTTAGAAAATACCAGCATGCCGCGGGTATTGATATCAAAGAACTGCATCCCTCTCAATTCAGCGATATTAGCCAGCAGGAGCAGCAGCATACCACCAACAGCAACGGCACGGATAGTGGATTTATTGGTGGTAAAAATGCCGGTGAACATCAGCACTACACCCAATATGGCGGAAAGAATAATTGCGTTCATACTATTTCAGGTCGTTTGC
>JAGKTB010000154.1:0-7661 GCA_018993145.1 Flavihumibacter sp. | reverse complement strand
CGGAACAGATCTACATTTTTTGCGAGCCCGTGTGTATGATGGGAGTCCCCATAAAACAGTTTGATATTATCAAATAACTGCGCTGCTTTGAGGTGATTGCTTTTGTTCGTGATGGTATACATCCTTGCCATCACCTCATTCATCCCACCATATTCACCTGCGATATAGGTATTCCATATTTTGATCAGCGTATCAGTTGGTAATTTACTAAGCCGCGAATACACCCAATCCCCCATACCGCTTGCCACTTCCAATGCTTTTTTATTGCCACTTACTTCATAAACATCGAGTAGTCCGGCCAGGATTTTATGCAGTGTATAATAAGGCGCCCAAACCTGGTTGATTTGGCCGCCGTATTTGGCACCCTGTTCCAGCATTATAAACTGATCCGGTGGATAGGCGCTGATAAATCCCTTACCCCAATTCCAATAATCGGTTCGTATACCTTCATCACTGAGGTCGGAATTATACCCCGTTTTTCCAGGGCCGGGAGGAACGGCGGCTGGATCAGCTACTGCAGCTCCGCCACTTTCTTTGGGTTTGCCTGATAATTGCGATAATTCATAGAGTGTTTCCACCAGCTGGTCCATTTTCTGGGCAAAGTTGGCCTGCAGCGATTTGTCATAACCCGTGCTGGCATAAGCTTGCGCGATGGCCGTAAGATAGTGGCCCGTTGCATGTCCTCTTAATTTAGTATCGCGACTGTCCCACACCCCCAACGGTTTGGCACCTTCGGGTTGTGATTGGCCAAACGCATGGCGAAACATGTACAAAAATGAATTAGGGTCAGTATTAGCTAGGGAGTTGATGAACTTGTCCCGGTTCTCAATGAATTGAGTCGATTGACCCTGAGCGTTAGTTTGTAGAGAAACCTCGTTCAGCTTAAAACTTTCCAGTTTGGCTTTGGGCGTTTTAGCAGGAAGGTTTTCTTTTACAGTTACTACCGCTTTGGGTTGGAGGGTGGTGCCTGAAATGCGACCGGTAATGGTATAGGTGCCCGGTTTTAGAACAGTTGAATTATCAATATCGGCCGGCCAGATCACTTTCACTTTGGGTCCTTTCACTCCGCTTCTGTAAGTGCCCTTTAAATAAGCGGGTAAACGGGGTAAATTTCCCGTGCTGGTTTCAACTGCTACATCTTCCACCTTCACTAAATAAGGCATGTAGAGTTGAGGGTGATCTGCTGAGAATTTGGGAAGTTCTTCTGCCTGTTTCCGAACGTTTATGGCACCATCATTCATTCCACGTTGTGCATTGGTAAAGATGCCGGTTACCTGAGCAGTGCTCAATGGAACACGGTAAATCCGGAAATCATGCAGCAAGGCATTTAAATTGGATCCTGTTGTTTTAATTGATTTGCCGATATATACAGATTGGTTATCTTCATCCTGTAGCCCCTGTAGCTTGCTTAAATCTGTCGGGAGGCCTTTCCCCTCTCCCACCTGTTTACCATTTACATAGGTAAACAAGTATTTGGAAGCAAGGTCAATTACAATTGCCAGGTGTGTCCATTTATTCAATTCGATAGCAGGTGCAAGTTGTATTGGTTCAATAGAAAAATATTGGGTACCCTCTTTGTCAAATGCGAAAAGAGTTTGTCCGGGTTCCATAGAGTGCAATTGAATCCAGGTGGAAATACTGAAGGATTCCATGTCCTTGAGAACATCAGCGGGAACAGAAACAAAAGACTGGTTCACTGCCCGGAGTGAAAGAACTTTTCCAAAACGAGGATCGTTGACGAATGGTGTAGTTGTATCAGAGATACTAGCATGTAAATTATTTCTCGACCAATCCCTGGTATTTCCTTTAAAAATATAGCGGGCTATCAATCCGGTTTCGCCAATGCCATCTAATATCTGATCACCATTCTGTGCCAAAGCGATGGTAACCTGCTGAACAAGCAGTACAAGTAAGAGGCTTCCACGTAAGAAAAGTTGAAACGTTTTCATGCACCTAAGCTAGGAAGAACCGGGAAGGTCGGTTGGACCTATTTTAACCTTTGCTCAAATGATTTTAACAGGGGAATTCTTAAAAATAAAAAGCCCTGCTGGCCAACGAGTACCTGCAGGGCTTTACCTGATTAGTTTCAACAATTGTCGGGATGACTGGATTCGAACCAGCGGCCTCTTCGTCCCGAACGAAGCGCGCTACCGGGCTGCGCTACATCCCGTTGAGAAAGGTTGACAAATTTAATATTCCGCGAAATTTTTTCCAAAATCTGTAACGGTGATTCCCAGGCCTGATGTTTCGGGCAGGGTGACTTTCCCAAAATCATACTGCAGACCGGTGGCGATATCTTCCGCCAGCAGCAGCGGACCATCCATGTCGAGCCAGTCGGCCAGTGGTGCCAAATGCGCAAGGGCGGCAGACCCAATCGTGCTTTCATTCATGCAGCCTAACATAACTTTCATTCCCAACTCACGAGCCTCCTTCATCATGCGCAGGGCCGGAGTGATTCCTGTACACTTGGTCAGCTTGATATTGATGCCATGAAAATGTCCGGCGCAACGCGCCACGTCTTTTTCAAACACACAGGATTCATCTGCCACCAGCGGTAAAGGTGAGCGTTCGTATAACCATGCCATACCTTCCCAGTCATCTTTTGCAAGAGGCTGTTCAATAAATTCCACATTCATGTCTGCAAAGGCGGTTATTTTTTCCAATGCTTCTTCTTTGGTCCAGGCAGCATTGGCATCTATTCGTAAAGGTGTATCCGTATGCTCCCGGAGCGCTTTCATGATTTCGATATCCTGCTGAGTACCTAATTTAATTTTGTAGACTGGCCATGGTTTTTCCTTCATTTTGGCTACCATCTTTTCGATGCTGTCAATACCGATGGTATAATCTGTGATGGGCATCCTGGCAGGATCTCCCCCAAACAACCGATACAGGGGCTGACGTTTGATCTTGCCAAAAAGATCCCAGGCAGCGATATCGAGTGCTGCTACCAAAAATCCGTTGGCAGGATAAAGATGATGCAGGTAATGCCAATAACGATCAGGTGTGGTGAAGGCAAACTTTTCTACAAAGATTTTCTTCGCCAGCAGATCTGCCTCCATCTTCTCAACCGGAATATTATAATAGGCAATAGCAGGCGCTTCACCGTATCCTTTGATGCCATTAAAATCAAGTTCCACCACCAGTGCTGGCTGATGGGTTTTGGTTCCCTTTGATATGGTAAAAGGATGTATAAACGGAAGGTTTGTTTTGGTATAACTCACACGCATACCACAAACCTACATCATTATGCCCTTCCACTCACTTTAATATGCTCTTTGAGATCGTGGTTAAATGCTTTTTCCTTCATCAATTGTTCCAGTGAAATATGCATACGGTACCGCCAGTAATGTTTGGGGTTAGACGGAATATTGATCCGTTCATCAGCCGCATTGGCACGGCGTAACTGGTCATCGCCCCCCAATAAATCCTGTAATTGGAAGATACTCCACATGGCGGGTGAATGCAGATGCTGAATGATGATCTGTTTGTTGATCCATGCCTCACAGAAGGCAGGCGCATCTCCCCACTGGCCAAGTTCGTTATTAAAGAAACGTTGGGTTTTAGCGCGGTCTTCTTCCCACCAACCGCGAATGGTACTCATATCGTGGGTAGAAGGAGTTACAACAGATAAATAAGGCGCATCGTCCGGGTGGAAAAATTCACGTTCGGGATTTTTCGGGATACGCTGGATTTCCAGGCTGAGGATACCGAGTTGATTCATCACCTCCGGCACGCAGCCTGGTACCATCCCCAGGTCTTCACCACAAATGAGCATATTGGTGGAGGCTTTCAACGCAGGTAACTTGTTCATAGCTTCCTCCATCCAGAATCCATCCTGGCGGCGATAAAAATAATTAACATAGAGCTCCTTTAATTTCTCCTGCGTATCCCATTCGAGCGACTGGAAAGAACTGGTCTGTTCCATGCCAAATCGGAAATGGTATTGGGTACCATTAGAGCCCTCCTGTTCAAACAGGATAACATTGCTGTGCAGGTCGTACAATCCCTGGCGCAGCCAGTTATTGGTGTCTCTTACCTCTTCTGTTATGAACCAGTTTTCTATTTTACGCTGTGTATCAAAAGCAGGTTTGAAAAAATATTGACCGTAGCCTGTAGGATCCAGGAAGGTTTCTTTTACAAATCCGGCTACTTCCCCGAATCGTTCATTCAGGAGATTTTCGGTTATATAGGGCTGTGTGTAACGGGTATTATCAAACCAGATACCGCGTTCCTGGAATTCGTTTTTATGTACAGGAATGGCAGGTACAAATCTGCCCATGATTCCTTCCACTGAATGATAGGGTATCGACCAGATCCGGAAAAAACCAAGAATATGATCAATGCGGAAGGCATCAAAATAATCACTCATCTGGGCAAAGCGACGTTTCCACCAGTTGAAGCCATCCGTTTGCATTTGCTGCCAGTTATAGGTAGGGAATCCCCAGTTCTGTCCCTTGATAGCAAAGTCATCCGGAGGTGCACCGGCCTGCTGGTCCATATTGTATAAATCGGGCGCTACCCAGGCATCACAACTGTACCGGTAAATACCAATGGGGATATCGCCCTTTACGATGATACCTTTTTTATGCGCATACCTGGTAGCCGCTTTCAGTTGAACATGCAACTGGTATTGAAGGTAATAGTGAAACTGGATTTGCGCAAAATCCTCATTGTCTGGCGCCGCCAGCTTTTCAATGGCTCCCTGATCATACTGGCTATATTCCTTCCAACCAGTAAAATCAGAACTGCCGTTTTTATCTCTCAGGTAACAGAAGGCCGCATAAGGTACCAGCCAATCCTGGTTGCCGGCGAAAAAATCCAGATACTCAGGATCCGCTGCCCAGCTTTCTTTCTGGACTTCAAAAAGCTGATGCAGTACGTTCAGTTTGAGCTGCAGCACGGCTTCGTAATCAACTGTTTCCAGTTCGTTGAGTTCTTTTTGTTGATCGCGAAAGGGTTTTAATAATGCAGCCTGTTTTTTCCCTGCCACTTCATCCGGATTAAGGAAGATTGGGTTTAAGGCAAAAGCGGAAATGGCCGCATAAGGATAGGAATCCACCCAGGTATGAGTAGCCGTTGTATCGTTAATGGGTAACAGCTGGATCAGTTTCATGTCAACGGATCCGGCCCAATCTACAAGCGCCTGAATATCGGTGAATTCGCCGATGCCCCAACTGTTTTTACTGCGAAGACTAAAAACGGGGATCGCCACGCCAGCTCCTTTCCAGGTAGTATTCGGGATCTGGGCAAAGCCATCATGTACAATGGTCAGGTGTTGACCGGCGTCACCAAAGAGGTAACGGTTCTCACCCGCTTCAAACTGAACAAAAGTTTTGTGTTTGGTGTGATAGATTCCGTATTTGTATTGTAGGGGGAATTCTTCCTTTGGCAGGTCAATGGCAACCGTCCACCAGTTTCCCTCTGCCTGCAACAGAATTGGATCTTCGGTTGACCAATCCCGTAAGGCGGTGCCGGCACCGGATAAACAGATTACTTCATTTTTTTTCAGCAAGGGTGCTTTCACCCGGAAAATATGGCTGAACTGTTTGGGGTGTTTGTATTTTTTCTTCCCTGTTTCCGGCAACAGTATTTCCTGGAAAGGTGCAGTGTAAAAAGCATTTTCAAAGGACCCTGAATGGTTCCAGGTATCAACTACCTGGATTTCGGTGAACTCTTTGATACCGGTAGGCAGGTGCCGGTCATCTCCCCATTCATTCACGATTTTACCATCCACATCCTGTAACTGATACTGGTAGGTAATCCCTTCCAGCGTTGCAGGGTCAAGTTCCAGTTGCGCAAACCAATATTCCTGGTTGAACCAGGACATGCGAAGGGAATCTTTCCGGTTGGGAAGGCCTGTTATAAATAATTCTTGTCCGACTACTGTCGTAAATCGTAGATAAAACTGAATTGTCATGCAATCGTTGTTTGGGCTGGTCGAAACAAAAATAATTTATTTGTGTATAATTTACACATTTGTTGTTGTTTGGGCATAAAAAAAATCCCTGCCATAGGCAGGGAGCTAATATAAGTTACTTCTAATCACTTAGATGATATCCATTGCTTTTACAAAGCTGGTACACACAAATGGGATAATCATGGTCAGGTATTCCCAGTGCAGATAAATGGCGGCCAATAAAGCGGCAGTTGATACAAAAAAGCCTAACCACCACATCCCGGTATTTTTCTTTTGTGTTTCCATGATAGATTGTAAAAATTAAAAAGTAAAAATTAATACGCGGCAAAAATAGACATTTCTGGAACATACCCAAAAGGAAAAGCGGCCGAAATTTTCGACCGCTTTTCCGTCTCGCGTTTCACATCTCACATCTCACATCTCACGTCTCACTTACTTATTTCACTTCCTCAAATTCCGCATCTGTCACATTTTCGCCGTTTGCTCCCTGGGCACCAGCATTGCCATCGGGCTGTGCGCCACCGGCCTGCTGGGCTTTGTAGATTTCTTCAGAAGCGGCAGTCCAGGCACTGTTCATCTCCGTTACTGCAGTATCAATCGCAGCGAGGTCCTGGCTCTTGTGTGCGTCTTTCAATTTATTGAGGGCTGTTTCAATTGGTGCTTTTTTATCAGCAGGGATTTTATCGCCAAACTCTTTCAGTTGTTTTTCCGTTTGGAAAATCAGGCTGTCGGCCTGGTTGATTTTTTCAACCCGCTCCTTCGCTTCTTTATCAGATGCCTCATTCGCTTTCGCTTCTGCCTTCATTTTTTCGATCTCGTCTTTAGTCAGACCAGAACCTGCTTCGATCCGGATCTTCTGCTCTTTTCCGGTTCCTTTGTCCTTGGCCGTTACATGCAGAATGCCATTGGCATCTATATCGAAAATTACTTCGATCTGCGGAACACCACGGGGAGCGGGCGGAATGCCATCCAGGTTGAACATACCCAGACTCTTGTTCTGGTTCGCCATTGGCCGCTCACCCTGCAATACATGGATCTGTACGCCAGGCTGGTTATCTGCGGCTGTGGAGAAAACTTCCGATTTTTTGGTTGGGATGGTAGTATTGCTTTCGATCAATCTTGTCATTACTCCTCCCATGGTTTCGATACCCAGGCTCAGTGGGGTAACATCCAGCAGGAGTACATCCTTCACTTCGCCGGTTAAAACCGCACCCTGGATACCTGCACCTACTGCCACTACCTCATCTGGGTTTACTCCCCTGTTTGGTTTTTTACCGAAAAATTTCTCTACAATTTCCTGCACTTTCGGAATCCTTGTTGAACCACCTACCAGGATCACTTCATCGATATCTGAAGTGCTCATGCCAGCATCTTTCAGCGCCTGCTCACAGGGCTTCAGACAGCGGGTAAACAGGTTGTCAGCCAGTTGTTCAAACTTAGCGCGACTCAGTTTTTTCACCAGGTGCTTGGGTACTCCGTCTACAGCGGTGATATAAGGCAGGTTGATTTCTGTTTCAGAAGAAGAGGATAATTCCACTTTTGCTTTTTCAGCAGCTTCTTTCAGACGCTGCAGGGCCATTGGGTCTTTGCGCAGATCAACACTCTCATCTTTCTTGAACTCATCTGCCAGCCAGTCCATGATTACTTTATCGAAGTCGTCTCCACCCAGGTGGGTATCACCATTGGTCGATTTTACTTCAAATACCCCATCGCCCAGTTCGAGGATGGAAATATCAAATGTACC
>JAGKTB010000153.1:0-8406 GCA_018993145.1 Flavihumibacter sp. | reverse complement strand
CTTCTGTTGTTGGAGGTCCAGCTACAGGCTGAACATTTGGCGTAGAAGCATTCAAAAACCCTCGAAGATAAATTCTTGGGCCAAAGGAAGGATTTGGAGTTCCTCCAAATAGCAATCCACCAATATTATCATTCATATAGGAACTGCAAATGCACCTCCGCCAACTAATTGAAATTGCTGTGCCAGTATGGTCGTGTATGCATTTTCCTGACCTTTTTTAAACAGTGCATTATCACTATATCCAGCCGCAAAGGAATCTCCTAAAGCAATATATTTTGAAAAATCGGCTGATCCGGGCGAAACAGGAACTTCTCCTGTAGAATCCGAGTCGTCATCTGAACAGGCAATGCTTAAGCTTAATGAAACTAAAAGCAGCCATTTAAAATTTTTTATCATAATTGTATTTTTATAACGTTAGCCTTGATTTTTATGGATTGATAATCCAAGAAACTAAATACTGTTGTCCGATTCTTCCGGCTCCAATTACCTGTAGGTAATCATTTCCGAAAAGGTTCGACGCACTTATTTTAAATACTGATTTCATAGACGGAACCGCATAGTTCATCTGAGCATCAAACACCGTTACCGCCGGAATCATACCGTCAGCAAAAGAAGATTGCCAAAGATATTCGTCACTCCATCTTGCATTCAGATTGAATCCGAAATTCTTGAACAGGTTCTGATTTCCAAGAGAAGCCTTTACTCTATGTCTAGGCGTGTTGAAACCTGCTATAAAAGAAGGGTCTTTTGCCTGGTCGAAATCAAACTGAGCATGGTTGTAGTTGATTCCAAATTCAAAATCTTTGTAGATTTTCTTAGATAACCCTACACCAAAACCAAAAGAAGTTACATTTTCTGTAGTATTTGTATAGACCTGGTATACTCTACGGTCACCATTAGACAATGCCTGCAAACCTAGAAGAACATTCTGGTCTGACAAATCAGAACCAACTGTTCCGTAATAAGGACGGATAACACGGGAAGTACTCATGAAATCATTATAAATATTGTAGTAAGCATTCAAATCAACAGCAATACCATTATCTGTAACCGACTTATATCCTACTTCAAATGCTTTTACCTGCTCAGGTTTTACTAACTTAATATTTACAATCTCCAAATCTGCAGGATTTTGCGATAATGCAAATGCCTGAACTGAAGGCACTGAATATACATTTGAATTGTAGGCATCTCTACCAGACAAAGTAACGGTAGCCGGAGCTCCTAAAGCCTGACCCGCAGCACTTACATTCATAGTTTCCACATAACGGTCTAAGTTATCCTCAGCAGAACCCACCAATGCAAATGGCCCTAAATCCAATCCGATGTATTGATCCTGAGTTGTCGGGTTTCTGAAACCTGTCTGGAAAGACACTCTGAAATTGTGATTTTTTCTTTCTCCTGCAGAATATACGAAAGAGATCCTTGGAGAATACTGTCCGTCAAAGTTCTGTGATTTATCGTAACGGATTGACCCTGTAAATTTCAAACGGTCATCCATAAATTTCTTCTGAACCTGCGTATAGATACCGTATTCATCATATTTGATTGGCCCGTCAAAATCCGTAAAGATAGTTCCCTGAGAATCCAATTTATATTTTCTGAAAGAACCCCCTACCTGAATTTCCGCAAATTGTATAATTTCTTTGAAATTGTAGTTTCCATCTACATGGTACAATTGTGACTGGTCAATAAATTTCGCTCCTTTTGTAAGATCCGGATTTTGGATTACGGTTGCCAATGCATTATTGAACTCAGGCGATCCCGGCATATATCTTGGACCTCCTGTTGGCTGTGTAGCAAACTGAGGCAAGCCAACTAACGCCGCAGGCAATTGGTTATAATCTGCATATTGTCTTGCAATTCCGGCAGCCTGGGTTGTACTTGCACCCATAACAGCACTTGACAATTGATATGCCGTTGCATAATTAGTAAACCACTCCTGGTCTGTTTTCCATGCCCTGTTTACGTTCCATGCTGCAAAACGCATATCATATGAGTTACCGGCATCTTCTGTAGTCATATAAGCCCTAACAAAGAAATTTCTGTTTTTAACTTCCAGTTTACTCTGCTGCATGATAAAATCTTCAAGCCTGTATCTGTTAGCTCCCTGATAAATAGTACTTCCGATACCCACTTTATGTTGCAGGATTATCTCGAAGTCATCTTTCATCGGTTTTACATGCAATGAGAAATCCGCTTTTACGCTTTCAATAGAGTTATCATTAATATCTTCTTCATAATAACCTGTCCTGCTCACTTGCCCTACGTTTGGAATAAACGTAGTTACCTCATCACCATAAATATTCAAACCGTCATAGTTTTGGTTGATTCCATGACCAAGACCACCATTTGTCATACTTCTTTCATCACCTGCAATCCACTCGGTAGCTTTTAGGTAAGTGAAATTGGCTTTGGCTGCAAAATAATCTGAAAACTTATGGGCAGCACGAATACCAAAGTCATAGTAATCGTTTGTTCCTGCCAGTTTTTGGTTGGTTTTACCATATCTCGCATAAACGCTTATTCCCTCGTAATCAAATGGGCTTTTGCTATTCATAAACAAGATTCCGTTAAAAGCATTTGCTCCATATAAAGCTGAAGAAGCTCCTGGAAGTAATTCAACGCTTTGCACATCAAGCTCAGAAAGACCAATCAGGTTTCCTAAAACAAAGTTCAAAGCCGGTGAAGAGTTATCCATTCCATCAACCAACTGCATGAAACGGGTGTTGGCAACTGTGGCAAATCCTCTGGTGTTGATTGATTTGAATGACAAACTACTGGTGTTAAAATGAACCTCTTTCAGGTTTTCCAAACCATCATAGAAAGTTGCCGAAGAAGTATTCTTGACATCCTTGATACCCATTCTTTCAATGGTTACAGGCGATTCCAAGATTCTTTCCGGTGTTCTGGAAGCCGACACTACTATTTCATCAAGATTGATATCCTGACTCAAAAGCTGCACTTCTAATTTTTGTCCTGATGTCTTGACTTCGATAGTTTGTGTGGCATAGCCAACACTCGAAATCTCAACCATATACGGGGGCTGTTTTGTTGGCTTGAGCAGGAACTTCCCCTCAACATCCGTAATTGAGGCTGTTGACTCTCCAACTACCTTAACGCTTACTCCGGGAAGTGGCTGATTGGTCTCATCAGTAACAACTCCTGAAATTGAATTCTGGGCAAAGGCTACTCCGCAGAAAAGCAATGACAAAATAATAAGATACACTCTCATGGTTTGAATTTGTTAGTTTATATCGCCAAATTACAAATAAATTTAATATGCATGCATGGTATCAATAAAAAAAGCGAGAAAATTTCTCGCTTTTGATAATTTTTTATACAAAAAATTGACTATTCCACAGTTACTGATTTCGCTAAGTTTCGTGGTTGGTCTACATTACAGCCTCTCATTACGGCAATATGGTAAGATAAAAGCTGCAAAGGAATTGTTGTCAACAAAGGAGTTAAAGCCTCTGCAGTATCCGGTATTTCGATAACGTGATCTGCCAATTCCTTCACCTGAGTGTCTCCTTTTGTAACTACCGCTATAATCTTTCCGCTTCGTGATTTGATTTCCTGAATATTGCTCACCACTTTATCATAATGCCCTTGTTTTGGAGCTACAATAATAACCGGCATTTTTTCATCAATCAAAGCAATTGGGCCGTGTTTCATTTCTGCAGCCGGATAGCCTTCTGCATGAATGTAAGATATCTCTTTTAGCTTTAAGGCACCTTCTAATGCCACCGGGAAATTATAACCTCTTCCCAGATAAAGGCAGTTTGGAGCATCTTTATAAATTGACGCAATAGTTTTAGCAATATCATTTGTTGTCAATGCTTCCGCTACCTTTTCAGGAATCGCTTCCAATTCCTGAAGATATCTGTGAAAATCCGAATTAGACATCGTTCCTTTTGCCTTAGCAAGACGAAGCGATATTAATGTAAGGATTGTAATCTGGGTTGTAAATGCTTTTGTAGAAGCCACCCCAATTTCCGGTCCGGCATGGGTATAAGCACCTGCATGCGTTTCACGCGAAATAGACGAACCTACTACGTTGCATACTCCAAAGACAAATGCTCCTTTTTCTTTTGCCAGCTTGATTGCCGCTAGCGTATCTGCCGTCTCACCAGATTGGGAAATAGCAATGACCACATCTTTAGGATTGATGATTGGGTTTCTGTATCTGAATTCAGAAGCATATTCCACTTCAACCGGTATCCGGGTCAGCTCTTCGAATATGTATTCTGCTACCAGTCCCGCATGCCAGCTGGTTCCACAGGCTATCATGATGATGCGGTTGGCAGTCATCAGTTGCTCTGCATATTGCTGTATACCACTCATCGTGATGGTTCCGGCACTGGCATCCAGTCTTCCGCGCAAACAGTCAAATATGGTATGCGGTTGTTCAAAAATTTCCTTCAACATGAAATGATCATAGCCGCCTTTTTCAATGGCTGCCAGTTCCATATCCAGTTTAGTAATGAAGGGAGTTATTTTTTCGTTACCGAGGTTTTTCAGGATCAGTTCATCCGGACGAATAATCGCCACTTCATAGTCATTTACATACACTACTTCCTTCGTGTATTCAATAATAGGAGAGGCATCCGATGCCAGGAAATGTTCTCCTTTGCCGATTCCGATTACCAGTGGTGAGCCTTTTCTTGCTGCAATCAGGGTATCCGGATTGTCTTCATCCAGTAACACAATCACATAAGCCCCCACCACCCGTTTCAATGCAATTCGTACGGCTTCTTCCAGGGTACCTTCATTGTTCACATAGATGTCTTCAATGAATTTCAGCAGCACTTCCGTATCCGTATCACTCTGGAACGTGTATCCTTTTTTGATAAGTTCACCTTTGATCTGGGCATAGTTTTCAATGATCCCGTTATGGATCATGGATAACTTGCCATTTTTAGAGGTATGAGGGTGTGCATTCCGGTCGCAGGGCTCACCGTGTGTTGCCCAGCGGGTATGGCCAATCCCGATATTTGAATGCAGGTCTTTACCGATCAGCGTCTCTTCCAGGTCAGCAACCTTTCCCTGCTTTTTATACACTTTCATTCCATTGTTCAAAAGAGCCACCCCCGCACTGTCGTACCCCCGGTATTCTAACCTTTTCAGCCCTTTTAACATGATTGGATACGCTTCTCTGTGTCCGATGTAAGCAACAATTCCCCACATATTTATTATCTTTTTTTGTTATAAGGTACCGGCAATAAAACGCAAACATAGTTAAATTATTTTTTAAGCAATCGTTTGCGTAAACCGGTTAACTCAGAGCATGAGGCCCCGCAAAAAGAGATAGGCAACGCTGAAATAGAGGATCAACCCGGTTACATCAACCAATGTTGCAACAAAGGGTGCAGAGGATACGGCCGGATCAGCACCGGCTCTTTTTAAGAAGATAGGTAACATGGATCCGCTGATCGTACCCCATAATACAACGCCCATCAGGGATATTCCAACAGCAGCTGCCAACTGAATATAATAGATGCCATATACTTCCGGGAAAAACTGCGACCATACAATTACTCTTGCAAATCCAATGATGCCCAGCACCGTCCCCAACAACAATCCTGAAATGATTTCGCGCTTGAGCACCCTCCACCAATCCGAAATGGTTATTTCTCCTACAGCCATCGCCTGGATGATCAGGGTGGAGGCCTGTGATCCACTATTACCTCCACTTGAAATAATCAATGGAACAAATAAGGCCAGCACTACCGCTTTCGCGATTTCATCTTCAAAATAACCCATCGCCGAGGCAGTCAGCATTTCTCCGATGAAGAGTACCACCATCCACACAATGCGTTTCTGGAACAATTTGAAGATGGGCATTTCAAGATATGGCTCATCCAATGCCTCGGTACCACCAATCCGCTGCATGTCTTCACTGAATTCCTCATTGGCTACCCATAACACATCATCAATGGTTACAATACCCAGCAATATATTCTGATCATCCAGTACCGGCAAGGCTACCCGGTTATTCATCTTGAATGTCTGGTTGGCTACTTCCTGGTCGTCATTTACATTTAGTGCGATGTATCTGTAATCTATTATATCACTTACCACTTTATCCGGACTCGTCATAATCACATCCCGGATTCTCATGTCATCCACAAATTCTCCCTTATCGTTCACCACGTAAATCACATCAATCGTTTCCGATTCACGTCCTACTTCCCGGATATGATCCAGTACTTCGGTCATGGTCCAGTCTGCATTCACCGCGATATAATCCGGGGTCATCAATCGTCCCACACTTCCTTCAGGATACCCAAGCAGGGAGAGAGTGATTTTTCTTTCTTCCGGATCCAGTGTTTTTATCAGTTCTTTTACCACTTCACTGGGCAACTCTTCAAGAAAAGAGGTCCGGTCATCCGCAGGTAGTTCATTCAATAATTCGGCCGACTTTAACGGCGGCAGTTCCTGAATGATTTGTTTCTGCACGGAAGTGTCCAGGATCTTGAATACACTAGCAGCCCGGTGTGTACTCATATTGCCGATGATCTGGCTGGCAAATTCATCAAACTCATCCACCAGTTCAGCCACGTCGCTGATGTTCTGATTGTTCAGAAACTCGCGTATGCGCAGCTTATCTTCCAGGTGAATGATGGAAGCAAATTGTTCACTGATCGACGCAGGGGTTTCCAGATCTTCGGTCATGGGGTAAAAATACATTTTTATATTGCAGGATGATTTTACCCTGCCTGATAATTGCCCCAACTCCCTCCATGGGCAGAGGTGTGTTCACACTGGAACCACTGGAGGCCGATACCCTGGTAGAGATCAGTCCGGTTATAGTATTATCTGAAACTGATCGACACCTACTGGATAAAACCCTGCTGCACTATTACATTTTTGAATGGGGAGAAGATAATAAAGCCTGTTGCGTGGCACTCGGCTATGTGTCTTTGTACAACCACAGTTTCGAAAGCAATTGCGAATATGAAATGGATATGGAATCCCAAATGATCCGTATCAAAACAGTTCGCGCTATCGAAGCCGGAGAAGAATTGTTTATCAATTACAATGGCGATTGGAACGATCCCAAACCCTTGTGGTTTGATGCGCTCTGATTATTGCATTGGCAATTTCGTAATAACAAGATTCATCTGGCCTTTCACCTGTGCCTGCACCTGTACATTGTCTTTGTTGATAACAAGGCCGGTTAACCGAAGCTCCTGCGTATTGCCTGTCATTTGGATGCCATCCATAATAGCCCGGTTGAGCTGGGTGTCAATCTTCATTTTATTTTTCAGGTAAAGCTCGCGTACGTTGATCTTTGCCTGCTGACGCAAACTCTCCAGGATCTGCCGGTTGAAGAAGGTTTTCCCAACGGCCAATACCAGGCTCGAGGAATTCAAGTCATATTCCAGATCCGGCACCTGTAATTGCTGGGTAAGGATATCCAGTTCCGGCGTTCCGGTTAGAAACAGTGTGCCTCTTTTAGTGCCGGTAAAATCCACTTTAAACCGAACTTTGTAATTGTCGAGCCCGGATACCTCTACGCCTGAGATGCGGATCTTTTCACCTTTTACATCAAACTCTCTGCCCCTCAAGGTTCTTGTCAATAAGGTATCAATGGTGCGGTAATCATAGATTGCATTGGTGGTCAGATTAAACCCATCTCCATTTACGGTACCGCTTAGAGGAGGCAGGTGCTGTGTCACAGCCGTATTGATGCTGTCTGAACTGATCTCCGGAAAACAGGATAAGCCTGCAATAAATTTCAACGTATCACCAGTTAAATTGATGGCACCCAGTTTAATCGAATTGGCATTTAATTTCATAAAGCCATAGGTGCTGAGCGGGATTTTCTTTCCTGCTTTTTCCGCAACCGGATTTAATACTTCATCAAACCGAAGATTACGCATATTCTGATCTACTGTGGCACCATAAAAATTAACCGCTGCCGCGATGCTGTCCATTACCTGCTGAGTAACATCATTATTGAAAATGGTTACAACACATTTGTCAATGGCCTGTACTTTCTCCACCCGGGTGCTGGTTTGCAACCGATAATCGGGAGTGAATCTCAAATCGGATACCAACTGAATATTCACTCTTCGCATTGGCTCTTCTCCAAACCCACAACTTCCATTGATCCAGGGAGAAACCGATTGCCCCAATACACATACGGTTTTGCTTCCGGCGATCTGGTACCGCCCATTCATGGTCATGGTTACCCGGTTGTTCACACAACTAAACTGAAAGCCGGATCGAAGAAAGCGATACTTGTACCGGAAGTCGCAACCACTCTGCAGATAAGCCGGCCATCCATCCGAGGTGATGGTAGTAGGCGCTAATTGTTCTGCCTGCTGTAAAAAGGGTTTGACTACAATTTTGACAGGTATATGTATGACAGATTCCGTGAGTGGCGGTAATGTTTTC
>JAGKTB010000152.1:0-3212 GCA_018993145.1 Flavihumibacter sp. | reverse complement strand
AGATTCTATCATCAAGCATATAATAGAAGGTGATAACGTATTAACCTATACTCGACCTCAATATGATGGTCGTGATCCCTGGGTAAAGGGAATGGGTCTTCCTGATGGTGGACTGATTGGTGAAGGATATATCTCCCTCCAATCAGAAAGTCATCCGATTGAATACAGAAAAGTGGAGATAGTGGATCTCTCATCCTTTAAAAAGGACGGGCAAAAGCTCCAGCAGGCACTGGACAAAATCAGAGAGCAGTCCCGCAAGTAATACCAGTTATAATTTCAGCTTAAGTCCTTTTTTGCTCAACCATCCGGCAATTTGAATCATTAACAGCGAGAACAGCAAAGATTTAAGCAATCCGACTAATCCGGTCAATGCCCAGTCGGGCAGGTAAAGGCCGGAGGGACGAATCATTGCATACGCAAAATAAGGGAGTGCGTAACAAAGCAGTGTGTCTGTTCCTCCCGGACGAATGGCTGCAAACCAGTTGGATTTTTGTTGCTTATCTACCAGCTGGTAGACCAGTAAAAAGAGTACCAGGAAGATAGCCACACAAATCATCACCCAGGAAGGTGTAGCCTGGATTTTGGATATACCCCAGAGTGGCCGCGTAAGAAAACCGGCAACAAGCAGGAGCAGTGCTGAACCTCCAAATAATCCTGAAAGTTTCGCCATAGACTGATCTGCCTGACGTCCTTTCCAAAAAACCTGTGAGGCCCAGGCGCCACCAATTGTAAAAGCCGTCATGGCACCCTGTCCAATGGGTGAAAGAAGGGTATTAAGCAAGCCCTGTTCAGGCAACCAATGAAGATGATGAGCTGCTGAAATTAATAAACTGAGGACTGCAGCAACCGCGAGAGGTATAATTTTCCCATCAACCCAGGTAAAGAGTAGGGCTGCTAACAGGTAAGCCCAGCCGATCAAACCAAGAATGCCCCACCACCAGGTAGTGAATCCCGATAAATTTTCGGCTGCGCCACCCCGATAGACAAAAGCCAATGCCCCCAGCACCACTAAAGCCAGTACCTGGGCAATACGGATTCCTGTTTTATTCCAATGTTTTGGATAATGGTTCCAGAGCACCATAAAAGCGATCCAGCTGATAACATTCCAGGTACCCCTTGAAAGACCGGTGGCCGTTTCATTGATATTTTCTCCATTTACCAGGAACACACCCATCAGGAGCAGGGCAAGCCCACGCTGGAGAATATGAAGGGTAAGGTGTTGCTTGTTATCTCCTTTCGCCTGCCGGTTTCTTACAGCAAAGGGGATGGACATACCAACTATGAAAAGAAAGCCTGGAAAAACAATATCTGCAAAGCCCATACCGTCTGCATCTGCTGCAACATGTTCTAACCAATGGGGAATGTCTTTCAATGTCCAGAGATCATTTACGAAGATCATTCCGAACATGGTGAGTGCACGGAGCACATCAATAGAAGCCACGCGAATGGGGGCTTTCGGGATAAAATCAGAGCTCATTTAGTTTTGGTTATCCCCCTAATATACCAATTTTACTTTTTCGTAAAGTGTAGTTTTTCGTCGCGTTCATCATTGTCATCCTGCAGCTCAATTTTTGAGTTGGTGCTCAGTACGATATCCCAATCGTCATTCAGTTCCAGCAGATCTTTGTCTGTTGTTGAAAGCTGGATAACCAATTCATTGCTACCATCATCCCTGCGCGTGCGCCAGGTACCGGTGGTGGTAACTGCTCCACGGGTGGCAGTCAGCTTGCCGTCATCTCCAAAAACAAAGGTATATCCATCATAATCGCTGGTTTCGTCTCTTCCATCATCCGTAAGCAGACTTACTTTCCAGCTACCATTGATCAGGTAAGAGTTAGTTACTGAATTCGCGGGCGTATTGGTTGGATCGTCATTATCGTCGTCAAACCTGTCGCAGGCAACCATACCTAAACTAACAAACAAAACAAGCGCCATCTGCATCATATGCTTTTTCATACGTTTCAATATTTAAGATCTGAACGAATTAATTTAAACTTGGTTGCCGCCACAAGAAAAAAGGTAACCGAGTTGGTTACCTTTTTTTTGACTATTTAGTAAGTCCGTATTTTTTCCTGTATCGTTCATCCAACTGCTTGTGTTTATCCGTCAGGTCGACTTTACGTCCCTGAATAAAGGCATGCAGGATGATGCTGCTTCTCATATCCAGGATATCCCCCTCGCTCACTACCAGGCTGGCGTCCTTACCCACCTCGATGGATCCGGCCTGATCACCAATACCCAGGATTTTCGCGGGATTCAGGGTGATGGCTTGCAGGGCCTGCTCTTTGGTTAACCCGTAGGCAGCAGCTGTACCGGCATTAAAGGCAAGGTTACGACCGCGGGTCTGTCCGTCCGCATCATTAATTGCATACAAAACGCCTGCCTTTTGAAGTGCAGCTGCGGTTTTGTAAGGCTGATCCACATCATCATCAATTGAGGTGGGCAAACTATGCATCTGGTTCAGGATTACTGCTATGTTGTTTTGTTTCAGCAGTTCGGGCATCTGATAAGATTCGCTACCACCAACAATAACAACATCCATCCCGAATTCCTTGGCAAAGTCAACAGCGATCAGCATTTCCTTTACGATATCACAATGAACGAAGAGTTTCTGCGACTTGTTGAACAGCCCTTTTACCGCTTCGTATTTCAGGTTTGTGCTGGTACGAGCAGTTTCATTTGCATAGGCCTGCGCTTCCCGAAAGAAGGTCTTGATTTGGTCTACCTGCTCCAGCCCTCTTTTCACCGGATCGCCGGGAGCAGCAGCGCCCATAAAGAAAGCAAAACGGTTAGGGCGGTTGATCAGGGATGGCATTCTAAGATGAATACCATTTTCCATTTTCACAGCAGCATCTTCCCAGTTCCAGGCATCCAGCTGAACCACGGAGGAAGAACCACTGATCAGTCCGCCATCAGGCACAATGTTAGCCATCAGGATACCATTTGTTTTCAGTGTGTTGATCACTTTGGAATCAGCATTATATGCTACAATTGAACGAATGGAGGGATTGATCTCTCCTATTTCTGTATGATCAATAGTAGCCCGAACACTGTTGACTTCCACTAAACCAAGAGTGGAACTGCTAAGAATGAGTCCGGGGTAGATTTGTTTGCCACTGACATCGAACACTTTCACATCATCCATTGGAATGGGCAGGTTTTGTCCGATTTTTTCAATCTTGCCATTGTTGATCTGAATGGTGGTATTCTCC
>JAGKTB010000151.1:0-4687 GCA_018993145.1 Flavihumibacter sp. | reverse complement strand
ATCACCCACCTGGTAAATGGTATCTACTCCTACTCTTGTAGTGGAGAAGAAGCCGGCATACCGGTTATTTATACCGTTTTCATCTGCTGCAAAAGTGAAGTGATTGGTATTGTATTGTGTTGGATACCGCGCATTTCCATATTTCAGGTTACTCAACTGAGAGATCTGCTTGAATTCACTTTTGTTGAAATTATCAACCAGGAAAATATTGTAACGATAATTGGAAGGCAGTACGGTATCGGCTGATGGTGCATTTGCAGATGGCCTGTTGGACGCGTAAAGAATTCCCATTTTATTGGGGAAGCTCACAAAGCTGGGATCCAGATCATCGTACACATCATTGGTTACCTGCTCTACTCTTTCTCTGTCGATTTTAAAGGTGAAGATATCAGACTGCCCGTTTTTCACAGCACTCAGCAGGAGCGTATTGTCATCGTTCATGAACTTGATATCCTGTATCTGTTCAAACTGATCCAGTACGAGTTTGTCGCGTTTAATCTTGCTGAAAATATCATAGGTGAACATACGGATCTTACCTTCCGTACTGTACACAACAAGTAGTTTATTTCCTTTGCCATTCCAGGCCAATAAAGGATAATGCGGGTCCTGTTTTGCTTCGATATTGCGAACCCCATTTTTCAGCAGTACTTTTTTCGTTACATAATCTTCATAGAACAGTACGCACTGCAATCCTTTTTTGTATTCCACCACTGCATATGCCTGGCTTCTGGCAACCGGGTTTGGCGTGAAATTATAGTAGTCGAGGTTTTTGTTCACCTCTTCCACTACCGACATGGTTCCTTTCGGATTGTTTCTTCTTCCGCGGATATCCTTGTAATATTTATCCTCGTTATAGCTCATGAAATCAGACAGTACCTCTTTGAATTTCTTCTTCGCGATGCGGTTGGAAGCACCATTCAGGTTGCGGTACAATCTTGCCAGGTAGAGGAAATACTTGGTATTGTCTTTTTTGTAAATCTCTTCGATATAACGCCAGAATGCATGTCCCGCCAGGTCTGGTTGTTCAAAAGCAAACTGGTAGAAATTCCGGTATCTTCCGGAGAGCATGGCTGATTTCAATTGATCATCCAGCTGCGTGCTCCAGTTCTCTGCAGCATAGGCCACAAAACCATCGGTCATCCATTTGGGTAAATCGAGTAAGGCCTGATTGGCTGCAAACTCACCCAGGTCATCACCAAAGAGAATATTATCCAGTAGAATTTTTGCGATTCCCTGTCTAACCTGGATGCGCAGATTGTTATGATCACTCGTGTAATAAACGATGACTTTATTATTAACCAGCTTGGTATTTCCGCCATTTATCTGGATGTCTGTAGAGAGCCCGATATTGGTTTGCTGCATATCGTTGTAGCTGTTGTACATCACGATATTCGCGCGGCGCTGCAAGCCATATTCCATGAAGGTTTCAACTTCTGACAACTCTTTTTCGGCCAGTTGTGCTACTATTTTAGCGATGGGTTCCCCCTGCTGACTATAATAGGTATTGAAATTTTCTGTCTGATAATATTGCCATTTGAACTTTTTGTATTGCACCCGGTTTTTACCAAATTCGACCGTGTTAACCTGTGCGCTCAGGGGACTGATACCGTTCCATAGGAGAAGGATTAAGAGGGCCAGCCTGGTACTAACGCGCAAATACAAATGATTCTTCGGAAATTGCATACCCAGTGATTGTGGTCTAAAATTATGGTTTTCAGGGGTAACCCGGAAATCCCGACTAAATAATAGAGCTATGTTAACAATCCATTTTTTTGAATTCAGTCCCATTGCGGAAAATACCTATGTGTTATATAATGAATCGGGTGATTGCCTGATAATCGACCCGGGTTGTTACCACCAGGCGGAGGAGCAGCAGCTGAAATCCTTCATTACAACTACGAAACTTACTCCCAAACAGTTGCTTAATACACATTGTCATCTCGACCATGTTTTTGGTAACCGCTTTGTGCACGAAACCTGGGGACTTCCCCTGTACCTGCACCCGGCAGAAAAAATTGTGCTGGATTATGCCCCGGAAGCCGGTCGGCGCTGGAACCTGCCTTTCAAGTCGTATGAAGGACCTCTTCACTACTTTAAGGGGGGTGATATCATCCGCCTGGGTGAAGATGAACTGCAGGTTATTGAAGCGCCTGGTCATTCACCCGGACATGTTTGCTTCTATTGTGAAAAGCAGGCCTTCCTGATTGGAGGGGATGTGCTGTTTCGCAGAAGCATTGGGAGAACTGACCTTCCCGGCAGAAACCACCAGCAATTGCTCAACAGCATCCGGCAAAAATTGTTCGTCCTGCCCGATGAAGTCCGGGTTTACCCCGGCCACGGAGAAAGCACTACGATCGGGTTTGAGAAGAGGAGTAATCCTTTTTTAAGTGAGACGTGAGACGTGAGATGTGAGACGCATGGAACAGGAGACAAAGGATACTGGAGGAGGGAGTCTCCATTGTTTCCTGTTTCCTTTGTCTCTCCTTTCTCACGTCTCACGTCTGACGTCTCACCTTCTTCCATTCCCTCTCCTCCACCTTACTCACAAAATAAACAAACCCTGCCAGCAGAAGCAGCCCGGTGAGCAGGCTGTACCAGAGTGGGGAATAAGCCAATAGGATCAGGCGGTGAAGGCCTACGATCAGGCTTACCAGTACCAGGTAGGAAATGAGTTTCTTTTTCGCATAGGGGACAGGGTAATATTTTTGGCCCCAGTAATAGCTGAGGATCATCATCACCAGGTAACAGGTAAAAGTGGCGATTGCGGCACCCAGGTAATGTAATACCGGTATCAGCAGGATATTCAGCAGAATCGTGAGGACGGCACCGATCAGCGTGATATATGCCCCATAGAGATTTTTCCCGGTTAGTTTGTACCAGATACTGAGGTTATAATAAATACCCAGGAAGATGTTTCCCATCGCCAGCAGCGGTACAATATAAATGCCTTCACCCCAGGCGGCCGACTTCAACGTAATGATCCATTTCAGGAAATCGAGGTTGAGGCCGATAAGCAGAAACATAAAACAGCAGGCCAGCACAAAGAATTTCATCACACGGGCGTAACCTTTCTGGGCGCCTTCTTCCTTTGATTGGTTGAAAAAATAAGGTTCTGCTGCCATCCGGAATGCCTGTATGAAAATCGTGATGAGCACTGCCAACCGGTACACGTTGGCAAATATGCCCAGTTCATGTTTGGCCTCCGCCTCAGGCAGATCTACCACATGCTGATAGATCAGGCGGCTCAGTACATCATTCACCATGCCACCCAGGCCAACAATGATCAGCGGATAGCTGTACTGCATCACTTCTTTAAACAAGTCCTTATCGAAGTTCCATTCAAATCCGCGCAGTTCTTTCACCAGCAGGAGGAAGGTCAGGATACTGCCTAACAGATTACCTATTAAATACCAGCCGATTCCTATATCCAGTTGCTGGATCAGGCGTAGGGGACTCTCAGGATGATTGCTTACATACCCGGGTAAAAATCCCAGAAAAAGGAATACAATTGAAACATTCAGGAGAATACCGATCAACCGCACAAAAGCATATCTGCGGGGACGGTTTTCCTGTCTCAGTTTGGCAAAGGGCAGTGTGGAGAGGGTATCAAAGAGCAGGATCCCGATCATGTACAGAATGTATTCCGGGTGTGCCTCCAGGTTAGCCCATCTCGCTATACTTTCCTTATTAAAATAAAGAAGTGCTACAAAAACCAGGCTGGTGGTGAACAGCGCGATGGATATCGTGTTAAACAATTGATGTTTATCCTTGTCCTGGCTGAATTTGAAATAGGCAGTTTCCATTCCATACGTGAATAAAATATTCAGAAATGGAATCATCGCATATACCTGGGTGATATCAGCGGTTACTGCCGGTTGTGCGAAAAGAAAGGGCAGGGCCATATTCATCAGGTAGCCCATGAAACGGGCTACGATGGTGGGTACGCCATACCAAAGTGTTTGTCCGGCTAACTTTTTTATTCCGCTCAAATCTTGCTGGTTGTTTGGACAAAAATAGTCGGAATTCAACAGGCTGCCGGCATTTTGTACATTTGATCAACGAAAAACAGGGTTTATGAAACAGATCAGCTTCTTTGCAGGATTTATTTTACTCTCAACTATTGCAATGGCACAGGCAAAATCCGTTCAGGGAATTGCCGAGTATCAAAAATCAAAACTGCCTGCTGCGGTTATTGAATTGCCGTATGCACCTTCTACGATTGAGGCGGCAGTAGATGAGCATTTCAGTAAAAAGGGACAAAAGCCTGCCAATGCTAAAGATTATAAAGTGTTCAGGAATGTTGATTTGGGTGGTTCCGATCGCTATGATGCCTATCTGAAAGTGGAGCGTAAGAGTCGCAAAGAAAAAGAAGCTGCTGTGGTTTATATGGTGGTTACCAAACCGAATGAACTGATAACTGCCAAGTCGGGTTCTGATCAGGCGGGAGTAAGCGAAGCGCGCGACTTTCTGGATAAGTTGGTACCCGATATTGAGGAATACCAGTTGAAGCTGGATATCGCTGCACAGGAAGAAGTAATCCGTAAGGCGGAAAAGAAATACAATTCCTTACTGAATGACTCAACTGATCTTTCCAAGAAAAAACTGCAACTGGAAGAAAAGATCACTGAGAACAGTCAATCCCTCCAAAACCAGCAGGCCGAATTGGAAAAGGAGCGCCAGGCACTGG
>JAGKTB010000150.1:0-3316 GCA_018993145.1 Flavihumibacter sp. | reverse complement strand
TCCGATCTGTATAACATCACACCAAAACCGATGGCCTGTATCCACCACATGGATGGATCCAATGTTCCCCAAAGGATCATACCCATACTGGGAACAGCGAAAATCACAAAAAACCAGTCGTTTTTCTCAAAAAAACCAGGCCCTTTTTTATGATGATCTTCATGCAGGTACCAAAGAAATCCGTGCATCACATAACGATGCGTGAGCCAGGTAACGCCTTCCATAATCAGGAAAGTAATCAGAACGATTCCGAGATAAATTAACCAATGCATACTTCAGATTGTTTTCTCCATTGCTGAACTTTAGGAAATGCCAGGTGAAACCAGGCGGTAAACCGTGCAGGATGGGATGCCAGTGCAGCCTCAATTTCCGCAGGTGATAAAAAGCAGTAATCGTTTACTTCAGCAGGATCGGGATGAATGGGGCCATCATATTCTCCTACGAAAACATGATCATATTCATATTCCGTTAAGCCATTGTCGAAAGAAGCTTTATAGACAAATTCAAAAGCCGGCTGGATATCAGTCACAAAGCCCATTTCTTCCCTCAACCTCCTTTTGCCTGCTGCGGCTGGTGCCTCATCCGGATAAGGATGACTGCAACAGGCATTGGTCCATAATCCACCGCTATGGTATTTATTCAACGCTCTTTGCTGAAGCAACATATCTCCCGCCGCATTGTAAATAAAAACACTAAAGGCGCGATGAAGTTCAGCTTTACGATGCGCTTCCATTTTTTCCATCGTACCCCTCGGCTCATCCTGCTCGTTCACAAGAACCAACATATTTTTTTGCTCCATAAAAGTTTTTTTGAGGTGAGACGTCAGACATGAGATGTGAGAAGTAAGACATCTTCCTTTCCTCCATTCCTCCTTTCCTCCATCTTCCCTACCCTATCATTCCCAACTGATTTTTTAGTCCGGCGCGCACCACAATGGCTGCTTTCCGGTAGTTGGGCACCCTGATTCTTTCCATCAGGATCCGCTGGGGTTTTACCTGCTTGATCCTTTTGAAGAGGGAAAGATAATATTTATAAGCCACATAGACCCCGAACCTCGCTTTAACGGGCAATTGCATAATGCCTTTGTAGGCATCGTCGAAATCCTGCTGGATATCTGCTTCGATCTTCGACTTATCACATTGAGTAAAGTTGGTAAAATCACATCCGGGGAAATAAATCCGGTCGAGACCATTGTAATCAGCCTTAAGATCCCGAAGGAAATTCACTTTCTGGAAAGCAGCACCCAGGGAGCGGGCGGAACTCTTTAGCTGCTGGTATAGCGACCGGTCTCCCTCGCAGAAAACATAAAGACACATCAATCCCACTACCTCGGCGGATCCATAGATGTAGTCAATATAACCCTGATGGTCATACGCTTTTTTATCCAGGTCCATTTCCATGCTTCTGAAAAAAGCTTCAATCAATTCATGATCGATATTATACCGGTTGACAGTGGCCTGGAAACTGTGCAGGATCGGGTTGAGGCTGATCTTGCGTTCAATTGCCTCATAGGTTTGCTGCTTAAACTCTTTGAGCAGGGTCAGCTTATCGAACTCATGAAAAGTATCTACAATTTCATCAGCAAAACGCACAAAACCGTAGATATTAAAAATCGGTTGACGAAGATCATTATGCAATAACTTAATTGCCGACGAAAACGATGTACTGTATCGTTCGGTCGTAATTTTACTGCTCTGTTCGCAGACTAAATGAAACAAATGCATCATAAGCGTAGATCCGGCTTTTTTTATAAGTTAGTTAAAAATTCCGAATAACTTCCTTTGCTACCAATTCTCCACTGATCAAACTGGGTGGAACACCCGGACCAGGAACTGTTAATTGTCCCGTATAAAAGAGATTATTTACCTTTTTACTTCTGCAGGAAGGCTTTAAAATCGCAGTTTGTTTAAGAGTATTGGCAAGTCCATAGGCATTTCCCTTAAACGAATGGTAATCCTGTTCGAAATCACGATGTGCAAAACTTCTTTTCACAATAACCGCATCGCGAACCGGCTGACCCAATTTTTTCTCCAGCCGATCCATCAGCACATTGAAATAATGCTCCCTGATTTCAGGCGAATCGTCCTTTAATCCGGCTGCCACGGGGATCAGTAAAAACAGGTTTTCACAGCCCGGAGGCGCGGATCCCGGATCTGTAACAGAAACCGCACTCAAATAAAAGAGCGGGTCTGTAGGCCAGGCTGGATCCTGGTAAATCTCTTTTGCATGGCTTTCAAAAGGGGTATCGAAAAACAGCGTATGATGATGAATGTTAGACAGCTTACGATTCAGGCCAACAAAATAAAGCAGGCAACTTGGTGCCATAACACGACTGTCCCAATAGGCATCTGAATAGGACCGATGACTGGGGGGCAGCAGCTGTGTTTCAATATGGTGATAATCCGCCCCACCAATAACCGCATCTGCTACATAAGTAGCCTTTTCTGTATTAACTGCGGTTACGCGTGAGCGTTGTAGCGTAATTTCTTTTACTTCTTCATTGAAATGAAATTCCACGCCCTGTTCCTGTGCCAACTGGTACATGGCATTTACGATGGAGTACATACCACCCCTGGGGTACCAGGTACCTCCAACTACATCGGCATAGTTCATGAGGCTGTAAAGGGCGGGGGTATTTTCAGCCATGGCTCCCAGGAAAATCACCGGAAATTCCATGAGCAGTCGAAGCTGCGGGTCTTTAAAAAACTTGTGAACATGTGCACGCATTGAGGTAAACACATCCAGCTTGAATACCCCTCGCATCAGATCCCAGTCGATGAATTCGGTAATGGATTGTCCGGGTTTGTGCACCAGCTTGTGCATTCCCACTTTGTACTTATAGGAAGCTTCATCCATGAATTGCTGCAGGGCGTTGGCGGCACCAGGTTCAATGGATTCGAATAATTCTTTTAAGGAAGGTAATCCTGCCGGGATATCCATCTTACCGGTTGGCCAAACCACCTGGTAGGAAGGATCCAGCCGGTCGAGTTCATAATAGTCACTAACAGATTTGCCAAACTGGTTGAAGAAACGTTCAAAAACATCGGGCATCCAATACCAGGAGGGACCCATATCAAAAGTGAAACCATCGGTTTTCCACTGCCTGGCTCTCCCACCGGGCTGATCGTTTTTCTCCAGCACGGTAACTTTCCAGCCAGCTTTCGCCATAAAACTTGCTGCGGACAGGCCGGCGAAACCGGCACCGATGATAATGACGTGGCGCATAATGTGAGATGTGAGACGTGAGACGTGAGACAAAAGAAGTCTTCACTCTACATTGCTCACTTCAAAATAATTTGAATGGCAGTTAGAAAAT
>JAGKTB010000149.1:0-9395 GCA_018993145.1 Flavihumibacter sp. | reverse complement strand
TGGTGCATGAAATCATCATTCACCAGCGCTTCAAGCTTTTCACCCGCAGTAATAATATTTATATCCGCGCCATTCGCTGGGCGCACAAGATGCATCACAAACATTTGGATAAAGAAGATGGTGAATCTTTCGGCATGTTATTAGTCCATCAAAAATATTGGGCCAAGGTTAAAAAAGACCGTGAAAACACCCGGAATAAAAAGGGATAAGCTGTCTATCTTGCTGCCAGCTAAATCACGGTGAATGTCCACACATCTCTTTCAATATAAGCCCTACGATTATCGCTATGAATACGACTATGTGTTTGCGGGGGCAGGTGCAGCCAGCATGAGCCTGTTGCTCAGGATGCTGGTGTCCGGGCGGTTTAGTAATTCAACTTTCCTTGTGGTTGATAAGGACCGGAAAGATAACAATGACCGTACCTGGTGTTTCTGGGAAAAGGAGGATGGTTTTTTTGAAAAACTGGTGTATAAATCATGGGATCATCTCTGGTTTCATGGCCCGGGTTTTTCAAAAAAATACAAGATCAAACCATATCGGTATAAAATGATCAGGGGGATCGATTTTTATTCCTTCTGTATTGACTACCTCAAAAAGCAGCAGAATGTTCAATTGCTTTTTGAACCGGTACAGCGCATCGAAACCTTAAAGGAGGGTGCCCGCCTCACCATTGAAAACGGCGAAGTCTACCACGCTAAAAAGTATATTTTTAATTCCATCCCTTTTGATCAACCCAAAGAAGCACCCGGCAAACATATGCTGCTCCAGCATTTCAAGGGATGGGTAATTGAAACGGAAACAGATTTTTTTGATCCTGCTGCCTGTACACTAATGGACTTCCGGATCAGCCAGGAACATGGCGCTTCCTTCGTTTATACAATGCCGTTAACCACCCGGAAAGCACTGGTGGAATACACACTCTTCAACGAAGCACTGCTCAAGGAAGAGGAATATGAAGAAGGGCTGAAAACATATATGCGGGATTTTCTCCAACTGGACCAATATACCATCCTGGAAAAAGAATTTGGTATCATTCCTATGACCAATCGTGTTTTTGATGCGGGTAAAGGGAATATCGTAAACATTGGTACGGCAGGCGGACAAACAAAACCTTCCAGTGGTTATACCTTTCAGTTTATTCAGCGGCACAGTGATGAAATAATTTATTCTATGTTGAATCATGGTCGGCCCCGCCCTACCCAGGATAGCCATGAAGGGCGCTTTATGTTTTACGATTCTGTGTTACTGGATGTACTGGTACATAAAGAATTAGGCGGAGCGGAAGTTTTTACAAAACTCTTCAAACGAAATTCAGCTCAACGAATCTTCCGCTTTCTGGATAACCAAACCTGGATTCCGGAAGAGTTACTGCTGATCAGCAGTCTGCCGGTAGGTCCCTTCCTGCGCGCCGCCAAACGCCAGCTGTTTTGAGGAAACTTGCTTAATATTGAAGGGCAAAGCAAATTCCCAACTATGACCCTCAATATTGATGAACTGCTCACGGTTAGTTTCACCCTGTTTGCGGTGATTGATATCCTTGGTTCTATCCCGCTCCTGATTTCCTTAAAAACCAAAATGGGTGAAATCCGGGAGTTTCGTGCCACCTTAATTTCAGGGGCACTTATGATTCTGTTTCTGCTGGTGGGAGAACGGTTCCTTGGTATTCTCGGAGTGGATGTTGGCTCCTTTGCAGTAGGAGGTTCCATTGTGATTTTTATACTCGGACTCGAAATGGTGCTGGGTATCGAATTCTTTAAAAGCGAAGGCGATCCTAAGTCAGGCACCCTTGTACCCATCGCCTTTCCTCTGATCGCTGGCTCCGGTACGCTCACCACCATCATTTCCCTGCAAGCCAACTATCCTGTATGGACAGTTGCCCTGGGTATTCTGCTCAACCTGGTGGTCGTGTACATTGTGCTGCGTTCCCTGAACTATATTGAACGATTGATTGGTGCCGCCGGCCTCATCGCCATCCGAAAGTTCTTCGGAGTGATCCTGCTTGCTATTGCTGTGAAGATTTTTGCAACGAATGCGAGTGGACTCATAAAGTGAGACGCATGGAAGAGGAGACAAAGGAGAAGGGAGGCAAAGGAAAAGGAGGCGGCCCTCAATTCATACTTCATAATTCATAATTCATAATTCATACTTGTCTTATGTTTCGGATCTTTTTTCTGCTGTTCATACCGGCTTTCCTGCAGGCGCAGGAGCAGCTCAAAACGGAAGTCCTGGTTATTGGTGGTGGTACAGGTGGTACGGCAGCTGCTATCCAGTCAGCGCGACTCAAAACCAGGACTATCCTGGTAGAACCGGGACCCTGGTTAGGAGGTATGTTAACCGCTGCGGGAGTTTCTGCTACAGATGGTAATCATCGCCTGCCCTCTGGCTTGTGGGAAGAGTTCCGGAAGGCGCTGCGCAGTCATTATGGTTCACCTGAAGCACTGGCTACCGGATGGGTTAGCAATACCCAGTTTGAACCACATGTGGGTGATAGCATCTTAAAAGCAATGGCATCCCGCGAAAAGAACCATCTAACGGTGATGCATGGTTGGGAATTTGACCAGGTGCTCAAAGAAGGGAATCGTATCCTGGGTGCACAGTTCCGGAATGTAAATGGGAAACTGCTCATCATTCGAGCCTCCGTTACCATAGATGCTACCGAACTCGGCGATGTGCTGGCTGCAGCCCAACTGCCCTATAGTCTGGGTATGGAAGCAGGATCCGAAACCAGAGAACAGGTAGGGGTGGATAAAACTTCCAATATTGTACAGGACCTTACCTATGTGGCTATCTTAAAAGATTATGGAAGAGGCGTGGATTGCACAATAGTTAAACCGGCTGGTTATGATCCCGCAGAATTCGATGGCGCCTGCACCGATTATTATATCAATACCAGTTTGCCCAAACCTTCCGTGAATGCTGAAAAAATGCTGGAATATGGAAAACTGCCTGGAAACAAATACATGCTGAACTGGCCGAACCAGGGCAACGATACCTACCTGGAACTGGTGGAACTATCTCCTGGAGAACGAATCAAGGAATTGGAAAAAGCAAAAGCTACCACGCTGCGCTTTATTTATTTTATTCAGCACCAGCTGGGTTTCAAACACCTTGGATTGGCTGTGGATGAATTTCCTACAGAAAATGGATTCGCCCTGATGCCTTACCATCGCGAAGGCAGGCGGGTAAAAGGTGCTGTTCGTTTTACTATCAATCATATCGCTGATCCTTACGGTAATGGACAACCGTTATATAGGACCGGAATTTCGGTGGGAGATTACCCGATCGATCATCATCATAAAAAAAATCCGGCTGCTCCCCAGCATTTAAATTTTTACCCGGTTCCTTCTTATGCAATTCCAATGGGAGCTTTGATTGTTCCGGGAATCGAAGGCTTTATTGTGGCAGATAAATCGATCAGTGTTAGTAATGTAGTGAATGGTACCACCCGGTTGCAGCCTGTTGTTTTATTAACCGGACAAGCTGCTGGCGCGATGGCTTCCCTTACTGTGAAGGAACGCAAAACTCCTGATCAACTTTCCGTGCGGAAAGTCCAGCAAATCCTGCTCGATCAAAAGGCAATGATCCAACCCTTCCTGGATGTGCCTCCAGCTCATCCTCAATTCCAGGCCATACACCGGGTTGGGGCAACCGGTTTACTCAAGGGGAAAGGCATCCCTTTTCAGTGGGCCAATCAAACCTGGTTTTATCCGGATACTACAATTCAGACACAGGATTTCCTGGAAGATTTGAAAAATTTTTTGCCTCCTGGCTCTTCCATACCGGCCGAAGTTTTTGTGGATACCGGCAGTTTGTCAATCCGATCCGCTTTTCAGCTCTTGGGTAATGCAACTGCCCCCCGAATGAAACGCTATTGGGATAAATGGGGCTTTCAGCAGTTTGACCCCAATCGCCCCATCACCAAAAAAGAGCTGGCGGTTTTGCTGGATCAGTTGATGAAGCCATTTGAACGCCCGGTTAACCTTAAGGGTGAATGGTAAATTCGAGTAGGCCTCCCTGTAAGAGTTGCTGGTGCGTTACCGATTGAACCGGTATAGATTTGCCATTTAGTGTTACCGAACGTACACCTGTCCTGCCTGGTTTATTGGTTTTTTTAGTATGTATTTCAAGTGTCTTGCCATTTGGTAATTGTATGCGTGCTCCATCCACCAGGGGAACTCCGATAGTGTATTCACTGCTCACCGGGTTCATGGGGTACATGCCCAATGCAGACCATACCAGCCAGGCACTCATCTGTCCGCAGTCGTCATTGCCACTCAAACCATCCGGACCGGTTTTATACATGCTGTCTACTGTAAGCCTGATTTTTTCGGCTGCCAGATCCGGACGACCCAGTGCCGTATACTTATAAATGATATGGTGACTCGGCTCATTTCCATGTGCGTATTGTCCAATGAGTCCGCTTACATCAATGGATATATTTTCACCATGCATTTCGCTGGGTGAATTAAAGAGCGCATTCAGTTTCTCCACCAGGTTATCTTTCCCGCCATAAAGTGCAGCCAATCCCTGTACATCATGTGGTACAAAAAAACTGTGCTGCCAGGCGGTGCCTTCGATGTATTGTCCCTCAAATCCATGTTCCGATAACAAAGGGTCAAAGGGTTCAATAAATTTCCCTGTACTGTCTTTGCCACGCATAAATCCGGTTGAGGGATCAAATAGATTTTTGTAACTGGCGGCGCGTTTCATGAAATACGCATAATCGGCTTTCTTTCCCAGCTTTTTTGCAACCTGCGCGATGCAGTAATCATCAAATGCATATTCCAGTGTAATGGTAACACTCCATCCGTGTTTGTCCTGCGGCAAATAGCCAAATCGAATGTATTCCGGTGTTCCTCTTTGTTGCTGGTGTGCGCTTGCTTTCATCGCTTCATAGGCCAGGTTTACATCGAAGCCCGGAATATTCTTTAAAATGGCATCTGCAATTACAGGAATTGCATGATAACCGGTCATGGTATTGGCTTCCCAGGAACTGATATCCCATACCGGCAACAATCCGTTATCACGATAGAAACTCAGCATGCTGTTTATAAAAACCGGCACTTTTTCAGGCTGCGTGAATGTATAAAGCGGATTTAATGCTCTGAACGTATCCCATAAAGAAAATATGGTGTATTTAGGTTGTTCATTTAGCGACTGAGCAATTTTCCCATCGTGATTGCTATAACGTCCATCCTTATCCGATAATAAGACCGGTGCTATACAGGTGCGGTAAAGAGCTGTATAAAAACTGGTAGCCAACTCTTTGTTGGTAGTTTGAATTTCAATTTTTTTCAGTTCTTTTTCCCAGGCTGCAGTAGCAAGCTGATCAACTGCATCAAAAGACAAGCCCGCTGTTTCATTCAGCGCAGCCAGCGCTCCTTCAGTGCCTACGCTGCTGATGGCCACCCGCACCTGCAGAGGGACGTTCCCTGTTTCAAATTCCAGCAGCACCTTACTCTGTTTGCCGATTGCTTTTCCATCACTGAATTCTTCCAGGTTCAGATAACGGGAATGGGTAACTGCTTTTGAGAAGCGAGCTGCAAAATATACCCGTTGGTTTTTGGCCCAGCCGGTGGAGAGGCGATAGCCCACAAGGGTAGAATCGTTCAGCAATTGCAGGTTGGCAGCAAGTGGAGCATCCCAGTTGATTGCGAATCCCATGTCAAATCGCAGCCAGCCTTTGTTGCCGGGGAATTGATAGCGATGATAACCAACCCGCTCGGTGGTGGTGAGCTGGGCCTTTACCTTGTTGGAGAGTTGTACTTCGTAGTAACCGGGACGTGCCTTCTCCTGGTCGTGACTAAATGGAATTTTTATCAGCGGGGCAGTTGCTCCATTCGTATCGGCCAAGGGCAATACAGAGATATCACACCAGTCGCCAATACCGGTTCCACTCAGATGAGTATGACTGAATCCTGCGATGGTATTGCTGCTGTAATGGTAACCGGCAACCCAGTCCCAGCCCTGGTCGCCATTATCCGGACTCAACTGTACCATGCCAAAGGGGTAGGCTGCTCCCGGGAATACGTGGCCATGGCCGCCGGTCCCTAAAAATGGATCCACATATTGGGTAAGTTGTTGCGCATTGCCTGAAATCGAAACGGCCAGGCAGCCTGCTACTAATATTCCTACTGCTTTCATAGGCTGAAATTACAGCATTTACCCGACCGGTGCCACCTGTCGGGTGGCGGAGTGGTATGATCTTTTTATAACCGACGAAAAAAGCATATGAAACAGTTTGTAGTACTTCTGAGCGCTGCTTTTTTATTTGCATGCGGCGAAAATGAAAGAGAACATAAAGATGATGTGAAAGTTAATCCGGAAGACACTTCCTTTACCAGCTATCCTCCCGGTAATACACCAGTTCCTCCTACTGTGGAAACCGCAGCTGACAGTACCCGTTCATCAGCAGATTCATTAAACCGCCCGCATTAAAAAATGTGTCTGATCTCCTGCCATGCTCATTGATGAGGCACTATCGCGCCCATTGGGGGCTTAGTCCCTATGGGCTTCCCCAGGATATCAAACGCGGGATTCATTCCCTGCAATAAGCCCTGGTAATCTCCTGGCAACAGCTGAACCGGTATGCCTTTCTCCCGCACTAATTCAAGCGCGGCAGGTATATAATCAGCCAGCTGCAGGCCGCCTGCCTGTTTGAACAATGGGTTTCCAAATTTCGGTTGTGCATCCCTGATGGGCGCATCTGCAGGCCAGCTGTTTGCAGCATACCATAGGTTGTTCTGAAATACCACTGCATCCAATGGCTCTCTGGCAGCTTCGTACTTCTTTTTCTGATCATCCAGTACCATTTTGGAACCACCCATCACATAGAAAATATTATTCGCGATGAGGATTCCTTTAGAGTTCGCCTCTATCGCAATTTTTGATACCAGGGCTGGTGATACATACATCGTGTTGTTGTAAAAATAGCTGTTAACCGGACCTTTTTTTGGTTGCTTTTCCCCTTGGTACCCACTCAACCAAAAGAGTTTCCCTTCCTGGAAAGCACCCTTTTCTCCTTTTATCCGATGCCCATCATTCACACTGATATTAAACCGATAAGCGCAATTGTAATTATTGCCTAGTATCTCACAAAAACCTCCTGCATTGTTGGCGCTGAAATTAAATTGCAACACGATATGATCGCAGTTGAAATCAATATGCGCACCAGCCGAATCACCCGGACCATTGGCATTTGTAAAGCGGTTGTGCTCAATCAATACCTGGGTAGCTCCCCAGGTCCAGAGTCCACTGCCTCGTCCCCATTTTCTACCGTCTGTTGCACTTCCCGAGTGATCAACTGTGTTGCGATAGACATGAATGTTTTTTACTTCACTCATCTGTATCCCGGGTCCACCGGTATGACTCAACTGGTTATCATAAATCCGGATCCATTGAATATTTTTTGCTGTCCCGGTCAGTTTAATACCAGTATGACTCAACTCTCGTACAATCGAATTCCGGATGTCTACTTCCCGGATCTCCGATCCTGCTTTGGTGGCCATCAACCGGATTCCCCATCCGTAGCGTTGTGATCCATTAGCTGTTTTAACTTCCGCCGCATCCCGCACAAAACCTTTGTTCTCAAAATATACCTGTTCTATCAACAAGCTATCCAACTCAATGTGATGGCAAGTTTTTCCTGCTGTTGCTTCCAGCTTTACCCCCACCCGCATGGTTTCACTTTCATTTGGAACAGTACTGTACCCATCAGCCGTGATTCTTGCTCTTTTCACCTTGATATAACTCCCATCCTGTATCAAAACTCCAGTTGGATTTCCTTTCGCATCGATGGTGAAATAGTCGGTTGCTTTTCCTCCCTTCCAGGTATAACTGCCGATGGTTATAGGCGCTGTTGCTGATCCGTTTTGATTCACCAGTCGCAGTTCTCCTTTGAATGTTTGTCCGCCTGCCAGGAATATATTGTCTCCAGGCTGAAACTGCATACTGTTCAATTTCTCCAGGCTTTTAAAAGCTGCCTCAGCGCTTAATCCGGAATTCGAATCCTTCCCGGTTGCACTATTTACATAATAATCGGTTGCGCCTGCCTGTTGGATAGCCAGGATTAGGCACAGCATTGCTGCACCTGCATATGCCAATGTTCTCAAGTCCTTAATTTTTGAAGTTAAAGCGGTCGGGGTGAAGTTTGTTATACTCCTCGTTTTCCAGCAATCCCAGGAAGGCTGGCGGCACAAGACCTTTTTTCCAGGCTGCCAGTAATTGATTCAATGCTTGCAATTTAGTTGCAGCTGAAGCAGCCAGGTTATTTTTCTCTTCCTTGTCCTGCCGGATTGCAAACAACTCCGTTGATCCTTCCTGGATTATCAGTTTGTCCTCTACGGTGCGAATTGCATACAACTCTTTCTTCGGACCTTTCCAATACAATGCCTTGTGCGGAGCTGTTTTGTTTGCACCTGTCAGGTATGGAATCAGGTTTACTCCATCTATTTGTTTAATGGGTTGTTGCTTTGTCAATGCAGCAGCCGTTGCAAAAATATCCAGTGATATCACTGGCATATCATACACTTTGCCTGCCGGCAATACGCCTTTCCATTGTACCGCAAATGGCACCCGGATACCTCCTTCATAATAACCTCCTTTCGCACCGCGCAAGGGTTTGTTATTGGACGCATTGTCATTGGTTGGCCCACCGTTATCCGACAAAAAGAAAATAAGGGTGTTGTCATCGAGTTTCAACTCTTCCAATGTATTCAACAAGGCATTGATGCCATCATCCATAGCACTTACCATAGCTGCATAGGTTCTTCTCTTGGGATCTTTAATATGCGCAAAACGCTGCAGGTACTTGTCTGTTGCCTGCATGGGTGTATGCGGCGCATTATAAGCCAGGTACAGGAAGAAGGGTTGGTTAGCATTCTTTTTTACAAACTGAATTGCTTCCCGCGAAAATGCATCTGTCAGGTATTCCGTTTCCTCCGCCACCTGCTGATAACTTTTCTTTTCCAGGTAGAATAAAGTTACACATTGCTGCTGCTCCGGATTCAGGTTTTTTATACTCTCGTGCATCCAGTCGAGCAACTGGTCCTTTTCTTTGATCGATAATTTCTCATCCGTATCCTCAGTCTCCGCCATTTGCTCTGACAACTCTACCAGCTGCCGGTTTTTATCCCGGAACTGCATCAGGCAATGGTTCTTGGCGATCATATACAACCAGGACTTGATAAATTCCACCTCGTATTTCTCCAGCTCCGTTATCGCTTTCAGAAAGATCTGCTGCACGGCATCACGGGCTGCTTCTTCGTTCTTCAGGTACTTCATACACACACCTAAGAGTAGGAGGGTGTACCGCTGCAACAGGATACCCAGCCATTCCTTATTACCCTCCTGGTAATACCGGCGCAGTAGTTCCTGTTCGCTGATATGGTTGTACT
>JAGKTB010000148.1:0-7306 GCA_018993145.1 Flavihumibacter sp. | reverse complement strand
AGTTGGGAGCAGCATGGTATTCGATTTGTACTTCTGGATGGCTATACTTCCATCCTATTGGAGGTAATCAACCAGGGTGAAGGTGGCTGTGGTACCGATCTTGCAATTGATGATCTTGAATTTGGATTATGTGATGCTGAGCCAGTTGTAAATACTACTGCTGTAAGTGCGGGATGTACAGGTGGTGAAGCAACTTTTTCTGCTACACTAAGTGACCCAACCATTATTGATGGAACGGTTCAATATCAGTGGCAGAGTAGTAGTGATAGTATTAACTGGACCAATATTACTGGTGCGACCAATGCTACCTATAGCATTGCATCCATGAACTCTTCTCACCAGCGGTATTACAGAGTATTGGTTGCTTCCGGAGGTAATATCAATAATGCTCAATGCCGATATGCTTCCCCGGGTTTCTATCTGCCATTGAAATTCCCCAGTACACAAAGGCCAGCAGGTATTCGGACAACAAGAACAACTGTTTGTCCGGGTAGCGAATTGACTTTGACAGCCTATGGCGGAAACTTTGGAACCAATGCAAGATATGTTTGGTATGGAGGATCCTGTGGTACAGGAACTCCTATTGGGTACGGTCCATCTATCACAGTTCATCCTACATCAACCAGAACGTATCTGGTAAGAATTGAAGGTGATTGTAATGTCACTTCCTGTACAAGCATTCGGGTGGAAGTTGGTTGTGATATTGACGATGATGATGATGGAATTCCAGATATGGTTGAAAACAACGGATTTGATAGTGATCTGGATACAGATGGTGATGGGGTGGAAGATTACCGTGATTCTGATAGCCCGGGTTTCACAGACTCTAATAATGATGGTATACATGATTCCTTTGATTATGACCTTGATGGTATTATCAATTCACTTGATCTTGATAGTGACAACGATGGTATTGCAGATGTAGTTGAAGCCGGAGGTGTAGACGAAAACGGTGATGGTCGAATTGATAACTTCACTGACCCTGATGGAGATGGCTTATCTCAAAATGTTGATGCTTCTTCAACTGGAGTTGCAGGGTCCGGAAATGGCCTAGGCTTACCAGACCTGGATGGAGATGGTATCCCCAATATGTTTGATCTTGATAGTGACAATGATGGTATTTATGATGTAATTGAAGCTGGTGGAACTGATACAGATAATAATGGAAGAATTGATAATGGAGCAATGGTTCTTCGTACCGGTGCTGATACTAACGGAGACGGTCGTGCTGATTCTTATCCTTTCCGGAATATGGACAACGACCGAAGACCTAATCCGTATGATCTCGACAGCGACGGTGATGGCATAACAGATCTTCGAGAAGCCGGTTATCCGGATATTGATTTCAATGGAATGCTAGATGCAGGAACCCCCCGCCATTTTTCATATCCTAATTCTGATGGCAGAGGTCCGCTTGATTATCTGGACATAGATTCAGATGATGATGGTGTGCCAGATAATATTGAAGGATTGGCAACAATCAGCTATCAGTTGCCAACCGGAATTGACTCAGACAATGATGGTATTGATAACGCCTATGATGGATTTAGTGGATTTGGTGGTGCAGGCATCGTCCCAAATGATGAAGATGCGGATGGTATACCTGATTACCTTGATGAGGACACGGATGGAGATGGTGATCTGGATATTTATGAAGCCAATGATTTCAATATGAACACCCGGAAGGATGATAATGTTACCTTAACCGGCAATGATGCTGATGGTGATGGTTTGGATAATCGTTTCGATCGGGATAACTCATCAGCAAAAGGAACATCAGCCTATATGGGCAATGGGGGCTCCCTGACCGGTGATCCGAGTCCAGGATCCAATACCATGGTACAGAGACATTCAACTGCATCTACGGAGCGCGACTGGAGAGTATATCTGTATATCCTTTCTACCCGATTTGTTCAGGTAAGTGCCTTCCAGCAAAACAATGGTATTCAATTAAACTGGGAGATCAGTACCACTGAACCGGTTGATTATTTTGAAATTTTGCGCAAGGATGTAAATGGTGCATATGTTGTGGTTGGTACCGTCCAGAATAGTACCGGATTCTTTGATACCAAACCTGGTACCGGTTCGGGTGTGCAATACCGTATCAAAGCAGTTAACCGCTCAGGTAAATTTGTGCTAAGTGATGTAGTACTCGTTAAACTTTCTGTGGTAGAACAGGTGTCAGTTATGCCTAACCCGGCACAATCTTACCTGCAGGTTATCATCAACGCGAAGGAAAAACAATGGCTGGATTGCCAACTGATGGACGACCGAGGCCGACTGGTTTACCAGCAATCACAACAACTTCAGAAAGGAAACAATACCATTCAGATTACCGGTTTAGGAAAGTTTGCGCGCGGTATGTACCTGTTGCGACTGGTGTCTAACAATCAGGAAGTAATTACCCATAAGGTAATTCTCAGATAACGATTGCTTACTCTTCAATTTTCTCATCAACCGCATTCGCAAGAAGGCGGTTGGTGAGTTTTTTCATGGGGTTCGCCCTGTTTTCACGATATGCTGCACGCTGACGGATGATGTCAATACAGGTGAAAATTGAACTGATGAAAGAACTCTCATCCCCTTTGTTCTTACCTGCAATATCAAAGGCAGTTCCATGATCAGGAGAAGTGCGTACAGCTGATAATCCCGCTGTGAAATTCACCCCTTCTCCATGGGAGAGTGATTTGAAAGGGATCAGGCCCTGATCATGATACATAGCCAATACAGCATCAAATCGCTCATGATACCCTCTGGCGAAAAAGGCATCTGCTGAAAATGGCCCCTGCACAATCGCATTGTTTTGCTGCTTGTATTCCTTGATGGCCGGTTTGATGATGTTTTCTTCTTCTGCGCCAATCAATCCTTCATCACCTGCATGTGGATTCAAGCCCAATACTGCAATCTTCGGACGATCAATTCCAAAATCCTGTTTCAGGCTGGCTTCTATCAGTTTCAGTTTGGATATAATAGCTGCTTTTGTAATATGCGGACCGATCTCCTGAACCGGCACATGTTCCGTTAGCAGGGCTACCCGCATATTGCTAGCCACCATCATCATCACTACTTCTTTGGCTCCAAACGCTTCTTTGAGATAGGGAGTATGGCCAGTGAATGGAAAACTATCTCCCTGGGTATTTTTCTTGTGAATCGGTGCGGTTACCAGGCCCTGAATTTGTCCCGCTTTCAACGCTTCCACAGCCGCAGTCAGAGAAAGAATCGCATATTTGCCTCCTTCCGGTGTCAATTGCCCCGGCGTAATAGCTACCTCCTCTTCCCAGCAATTGAATACATTTACCTGCTTGGGATTGATACGGGTGAAATCCTTGATCTGCTGAAAGTTAAAATTGCTGTCCGGTATGGATTTCCGGTAAAAATTGATCGCCTTGTTGGATGCAAAGATGATCGGTGTGCAAAGTTCCAGCAGTTTATTATTGGAAACTGTTTTGATGATCAGTTCGAGTCCGATTCCATTCAGATCCCCACAACTAATCCCAATCAGTGGACGTATAGATTCTGTTGACATATGTTCTATCTCGTTGAATAAGCAGTAAAAATACAGTATTCAGCGGCCGCGCCCAATACTGTATTTTTGCTCTATTCTATGTACACGCTTAAAAAATCACTGGGCCAGCACTTTCTTCGTGATGAAAACATCTGTCGTAAAATCGTCGATGCCCTGCAGGAACAGCCTTTTGACCGCCTGCTGGAAGTAGGTCCGGGTGGGGGAGCACTCACCAAATACCTGCTGGAACTGCCCGGGATTGATTTCCGCGCTGTTGAGCTGGATGCCGAAAAAGTGCAATTCCTGGAATCCACCTATCCGGCTTTAAAAGGCAGGCTAATTCACCGGAGTTTCCTGGATATCGATTGCCCTTTTGAACAACCTTTTACCCTGGTTGGAAATTTTCCCTATAACATTTCCACTCAAATCCTGTTTAAAGTGTTGGAGTGGGAGAATCAGGTAGAACGGGTGATCGGAATGTTCCAGAAAGAAGTAGCCCAGCGGGTAGCAGCACCTCCAGGCTCCAAAGTGTATGGCGTGATCAGTGTACTGGTACAGGCCTGGTATGAGGTGCTGTACCTGTTTGATGTGCCTCCGGGCTGTTTCAATCCCCCTCCTAAAGTGATGAGTGGTGTTATTGCGCTGGTGCCACGAAAAGAGGTTCCGGTAATGCGCAGTCGGAGAGATTTTTTCCTGCTGGTGAAAACTGCGTTTAATCAACGCCGTAAGACCCTGCGGAATGCTGTTAAATCCCTGTTTCCTCCTGAAGTATTGACGGACGCGGTCTTTCAACAACGGGCAGAACAGTTATCTGTAGCCGATTTCGCAGCGCTGACTTTTAAAATGAATGGTAAAAATGGATAAGGTATTGATCACGGCGGGGGTTCATCCCTGGTTGCCGGAAAAGTTGAAATCGCTCGGATTTGAAGTAGATTATCAGCCGGCTATAAATTATGACCAGGTAGTTGCATGCATTGCTGATTATACCGGTATGATTGTGACCACCCGAATTAAAGTGGATCGCAACCTGCTCCAAAAAGCGGATCGTTTGAAATGGATCGGCCGCCTTGGCAGCGGACTGGAACTGATTGACTTGGCCTATGCCAAAGAAAAAGGAATCCGCTGTGAAAGTAGTCCGGAAGGTAACCGCAATGCTGTTGCCGAACACGAACTGGGCATGCTCTTATCACTGTTGAATAAACTGCATTCCAGCGCTGAAGAAGTTCGTCAGGGACAATGGTTAAGGGATGCCAACAGGGGGACAGAGTTGAGTGGCAAAACAGTTGGGATAATCGGATTTGGTCACACCGGTGGTGCTTTTGCCCGGTTACTGCAGCCTTTTGGGGTAACTGTACTGGCCTATGATAAATACAGGTTCGGATTTGCTAAAGACTATATCAAGGAAGCCAGCCTGGAACAGATCGCGCGTTATGCACAAGTGATCAGTTTACACGTGCCCCTTACTGAAGAAACCCGGCACCTGGCCAACGATTCGTTTTTTAACAAGCTGGAAAATCAGCCGGTTTTCCTGAATACCAGCCGTGGAAAAGTACATGATACAGCCGCTGTGATCCGGGCCCTGGAAACCGGCAAAATTGCAGCTGCCGGTCTCGATGTGCTTGAAAATGAACAGCTCAGCACCTATACGGTAGAGGAGAAGTCGCGCCTTTCCTGGCTTTGCTCTCAACCCAATGTGCTGGTTACTCCACATATTGCGGGATACAGTCATGAAGCCTATCTGAAGATGGCTGAGGTCATCGTACAAAAGCTGTTTGGATAATTAAATTCCCTATATTTGCCTCATCTGAGTGCAACGCTTTCACTATTCGCTGAAGGCGTTGTTCTTTTTTTTTACTTTTTAACCAAAGGAGGTTAATTATGGCAGATGTAATTTATGTGTCAAAAGAGACCCTTGAACAAATGAAGGAAGAGCTCCACCATATGAAAGCGGTGGAACGTCCTGCTGCCTCCAGAGCAATTGCCGAGGCGCGGGAAAAAGGAGATTTGCGTGAGAATGCAGAATACGATGCGGCCAAAGAGGCACAGGGAATCCTGGAAGCCAAGATCAAAAAACTTGAAAGCGATCTAGCCGTTGCCAGGATTCTGGAAGTAGATTCCATTGATACCAGCAAAGTATCCATTTTAACAAAAGTGACCGTTTCAAACCTGAATACGAAGAAGACCATGACCTACCAGATTGTTTCTGAAAAAGAAGCAGATCTGAAAGCAGGTAAGATTTCCGTAACCTCTCCAATCGGACAGGGATTGCTTGGCAAAACAGTAGGTGAGGTAGCCGAGGTAAAAGCGCCCGCAGGCATTCTGAAATTCAAAGTAGAGCAGATATCGCTTTAAAAAAGATTGACAACAACATTTAAAAAACGGTCATCTTTCAGGTGACCGTTTTTTTTACCCGTATCTTGTTAATTTCAGACAAATTCCGGGTATGCGATTGATTCTTGTCTGTTTTTTTCATCTTTTTGTTATTGGTGCCGGTACAGCCCAGTCATCTTCAGCCATTAATTGGAAGGGGAAATGGATACGTGATCCCAGGACTCATTTTTTTGCTGATGAAAAAGCCTACCAGGAAAATCCAGCGCCGGTTTTTAAAAAAGAATTCCGGCTGCGTAAGCGATTGCGTTCTGCTATGCTGCATATCAGCGCACTTGGCTACTATGAGGCCAGCCTGAATGGGAAAAAAATCGGTAACCGCGTACTGGAACCTTCTCAAACAGATTATGCGCACCGGATATTTTATAGCAGTTATGACCTAACGTCGGAGCTTAACCGACAAAACAATTCATTGGAGGTTGTGGTTGGTAATGGCTGGTACAATCCTATGCCGCTTCGCCTGTTCGGCCGCTTTAATCTGCAGGAAACGCTTCCTGTTGGGGAACCTTCGCTCCTTGCGCAACTGGAACTAATCTATACGGATGGCAGCAGGCAGCTCATTGCTACGGATGAATCCTGGAATGTGGCAGAGAGTTCCATCCGGAGAAATAGTATTTACCTGGGAGAATGGATTGATCTGCGTGTGAACTACAACGTTAGTGCAGGGCGAAAAGCTATCAAAGCTGACCCGCCAGCAGGCAAACTGGAGGCTCATCTTAGTCCGTCTGTTGTTATTGGCGATACATTGGCTCCTGTTGCCATACATCCAACCAAAACCGGATGGCTGCTGGATTTTGGCACCAATCAAACTGGTGTTTTACAACTTAAAACCCGCCTCCCGGCCGGAACGAAACTCAAAGTGCAGTATGGTGAACTCCTGTACCCGGATGGAAGTCTGAATAAAATGACCAGTGTAACCGGTCAGATTAAAGCTGCTGGTGTGGGAGGTCCGGGTGCCCCCGATACTGCTTACCAGGAAGATATTTTTATATGTTCAGGCGGAGAAGATCTGTTTCGGCCTAAGTTCACCTATCATGGTTTCCGATATGCAGAAATCCAGGGGTATCCTGGTAAGCCGGACACCTCGGCGATTCGCGCCCTTGTGCTGCATGCAGATCTTAAAGAAACCGGCAGTTTCTCCTGCTCCAATCCCCGTATCAATGAGTTGATGGCGATTTGCAAGCGTACTTTTTTGAGTAATCTGATTGGTGTTCAGTCTGATTGTCCGCATAGAGAAAAGCTGGGATATGGGGGTGATATTGTGGCAACGGCAGAGTCTTTCATTCATCTGTTTGATATGTCGGCTTTCTATGCTAAAACAGTTAACGATTTTGCCGATGCGGCCCGGCAGGATGGGGCTTTTACGGAAACAGCCCCCTTTGTTGGTATTGCAGATGAAGGATATGGCGAAGG
>JAGKTB010000147.1:0-7587 GCA_018993145.1 Flavihumibacter sp. | reverse complement strand
TCTGTTTACTTTTGCTGTCCGATGTCATTTAAAATAAACTGGGACGCCCTGGGTATTGCAACCTCCATTGCCTGTGCCATTCACTGTGCAGTGTTGCCCTTAATTCTCACAAGTCTTCCCATTTTTGGAACTAATATAATTGATAATGAAGCTTTTGAGTATTTTATGATACTCATTGCTTTCATTATCGGAGCAAATGCGCTCTGGCATGGATACAAAAGACATCATCATAAAGCAAGTCCGTATATCCTCTTCGGAATCGGAATTCTGCTGCTCCTGGCCAAACAACTCTGGCATGAATGGCAGCTCTGGTTCCTGGTTCCGGCAGTGATCGCCATCGTTTATGCCCATTTCCGGAATTATCAGCTTTGCCGCAGGGCGAACCATTGCCATACCAGCGACTGTAATCACTAAGTCAGCTCTTCTTCATAAGTTTTCCTAAATTCACAAACATACCCGGCTGGCAATTGTTATTTTTGCAGTTAAACGTGTTGAATTATGATCAAGACTGGAAATCCTGTTATCAGCATTTATACAGAAATGACTCCGAACCCGGAGACTATGAAGTTTGTAGCCAATAAACTTCTGTATCCAGGTCGCAGCATTGATCTGCCGGATATGGAGAGCGCTAAGCCTTCTCCGCTGGCTATGGAACTTTTCGGCTTTCCATTTATAAAAAGCGTTTTTATCGCCAGCAATTTTGTAACCCTAACCAAAACTCCGGAAACTGAATGGAGTGATGTTATTCCTTCCATCCGCCAATTCCTGAAAGATTACCTGGAAGAAGGCAAGGTGGTTGTGAATGAAGAAGAAATTGCTGCATTGAAGCCCCAGGGAAGCAATGAAGTAAGTGCTGATGACGACGATGTGGTGAAGCGTATCAAGGAATTGCTCGAAAACTATGTGAAACCAGCAGTTGAAATGGATGGTGGAGCTATCCAGTTCAAAAGCTACCAGGATGGTGTGGTGAACCTGATGATGCAGGGATCCTGCAGTGGCTGTCCCAGCAGCATGATCACCCTGAAGGCAGGTATTGAGGGCATGATGAAACGAATGATTCCCGAAGTAAAAGAGGTTGTGGCAGAAGCAGAATAAAACAGGCATTTTGGCACAGGAAGACTCCTTCCATATTTATCCGATTGCTGAGTCAGCCATTACCATTGAATATGGCAAGGAGATTTCTATACCAGCTCACCAGGAACTGCTTCAACTGCAACAGGTTTTCCACCAGGATCAGTTCTGCGGATTCCTGGATACTTCCATAACATATAACAGCCTAACGGTTTTTTTTAACCCGGCTCGACTTTTTTCTGAAGGCCAGCGCTCCCCGCTGGCCTTTGTTCATGAAGAGATTCGAAAAAGGCTTACCACAAATTCAGGGGATAACAAAACTCCCCTTCCGGATGCGACCCGCCACCTCATCCCGGTTTGTTATGAGGACAGTATGGCGCCTGATCTTCAGGCTGTTGCAAGTTACCACCAAACCAATCCGGAATCCATCATCGAAGCTCATTGCTCGAAGGATTGGTACGTATTCATGATTGGTTTTAATCCGGGATTTGCCTACATGGGGCTGCTCCCCGACTCACTTGCCATGCCGCGAAAAGCCACTCCAGCGCTGCAGGTGCCAGCAGGTTCAGTAGGGATCGCGGGGCAACAGACAGGGATTTATCCCAATACTTCCCCGGGGGGATGGCAAATCATCGGTCGGACTCCCCTTTCCGTTTTCAATCCTTCCGATCAGAATAGCTGCCTTTTCAAACCAGGTGACAGTGTACGATTTACGCCTATTGATTCCAATACCTTTCAATACCTGAACCAGCATGAGAATCCTTAAAACCGGTATCTCCACCATTCAGGACCAGGGTCGATTTGGTCACCGAAACCAGGGTATACCCACCAGTGGATGCATGGATTCTCTCGCATCGCGTATAGGCAACCTGTTAGTCGGAAATGAAGACTCGGCTGCCTGCCTGGAAGTAAGTAATGGTGCTTTTTCCGCAAGTTTTGGTCGCACCAGCCTGGTAGCACTTACCGGTAAAGGATATGAAGGTTTTGTCAGTGGGAGACCAGTTACCTTCTGGCAACCCTTCCTGGTCAAAGAAGGTGAATTTCTCCAGCTCTTTCCCCGCGAAGTTGGATTCACTTATCTATCTGTTCATGGTGGCATTCGTACAAAACCGCAATTTGATAGCCGGGCTACCCATTTGCCATCAAAGATTGGCGGTTTGAATGGTAAAGCGCTTCAACCTGGTGATCATCTTCCTGTTTCCCATTTCCCGGAGGAAGATGGCCAACATATCATCAACTATTTATCAAAGCTAAGTGGACAGGTACGCCTTAGTCCGGCCATCACCCCCAATTATGCTCAGCAGGACATTCGATTTTTTCCTGGACCAGAGTATAACTGGTTCACTGAAAAATCCAGGCTTTTACTGGAGCGTTCTGGTTTCCTGTTGGGGGTCGCATCCAACCGCATGGGTTTTAGGCTTCAGGGACCCCAACTGGAACGTGAAGGATCCGGAGAGCTGTTATCCCAGCCTGTACTGCCCGGAACAATGCAGGTTAGTCCGGATGGACAAATATTATTATTGATGGCGGATGCGCAGACCACCGGTGGCTATCCAAGAATTGGGCAGGTTGCAGCCGTGGATCTTTACCTGGCAGCCCAAAAAGCTCCGGGAAGTACCATCCATTTCAAAAAAATTTCGCTTTCAGATGCAGAAACCCTGTTATTCGAAAGGGAAAAGCAATTGCTCCAGCTCAAACGCGACTACTATCTTTATTTCTCCTAAACAGATACCGGATGGAACTCAACTGCGATCTCGGGGAAGGCACAGGAACAGAAGCATCCATACTTCCGTTTATACATGCTGCAAATATATCCTGCGGACTGCATGCCGGATCCCCGGTTGAAATTTCACATACCATTGCGTTAGCCAAAAAGCTGGGGGTTCAGGTCGGAGCCCACCCATCCTGGAATGATCGGGCAAACTTTGGAAGAACTGAGCAACAGCTGCCTGCAGCCGAAATAGTTTCATTGATACTCTATCAATTGGGCGCCTTTGATGCACTTTGCAGGCAACACAATTACCCCATGAAACATGTCAAACCTCATGGTGCCCTTTACAATCAGGCAGCTAAAGATCCAATGGTAGCAGCAGCCATTATTACAGCTATAAAAAGTTTCAATCCTACCCTTCAATTGTACGCACTTAGCAATAGTGTGCTGGCAAAACTGGGTAAAGAAGCTGGTCTTACAGTGAAAGAAGAAGCGTTTGCTGATCGGCGTTATACAGCATCCGGAGAATTGGCCTCCAGGCAGTTACCAAACGCAGTAATTCAAAATAAGGAAGAAGTGCTTCTACAGGTGAAAGAGATTCTCCTTAATCAACGGGTACGAACAACCGAAGACAACTGGATTCCCCTGAAAGCAGCTACACTTTGCATCCATGGCGATGGTTCGACCGCGGTTGAACTGGCGAAAAGCATTCATGAATTTCTGCAACTGTCCAATCCTGCATGAAGAATAAAACTTCATCCGGCTTCTGGGCAGCAGCTTTCCTGATGGCAACTTCAGCCATCGGTCCGGGTTTTCTTACTCAAACCACCGTATTCACACAGGAGTTACTTGCTTCCTTCAGTTGCATCATCCTGGTATCCATTCTGCTCGACATAGGTGTTCAGCTCAATGTATGGCAAATCCTCTTTGCCCGCCGGCAAACTGCCAACCAGGTGGCGGATACATTATTACCTGGATTAGGGAAAGTGCTGGCACTGCTGATCGTAACGGGCGGATTTGCTTTTAATATCGGGAATATTGCCGGAGCGGGACTGGGATTAGAAACGGTAACAGGGATCCCTAACCGAATAAGTGCAGCCATCACCGTAGGATTAATCCTGCTGCTGCTGATGAGCAGACAGCGTGCCCTGCCTTTTATGGATCAGGCTGTAAAATGGATGGGCATAAGTATGATCATATTAACCGGATATGTTGCAGTATCATCAGCTCCGCCACTTGGAGAACTGGCAATTCAAACTATACGGCCCAGCCGGTTTGATTACAAAGCATTGCTTACCATCGTGGGAGGAACCGTTGGGGGATATATCTGTTTTGCAGGGGCGCACCGAATACTGGAAGCCTCAAAAACAGAAGAAATAACGCTGAAGTCGGTAAGGAGATCAGCCATTACGGGAATTTTGACAGCCTCGATAATGCGCTATCTCTTATTTCTTGCAGCATTAGGAGTAGCAAGCAGGGGATTACTGTCTGCTTCGGGAAACCCATCGGCAGAGGTATTCAGACAGGCAGCAGGAGAAACCGGATTTCGGTTATTTGGCATCGTTATGTGGTGTGCTGCAGTAACATCTGTTCTCGGATCCGCTTATACTTCAATCTCCTTTGCAAGAAGCTACTTGCCCTGGCTGGACAAACACCCTGAAAAAGGGATACAACTATTTATAATTAGTTCCGCCATTTTTTTTCTGTTCTGGGGAAAGCCAGTGCAGTTATTATTGGCGGCGGGACTGGTAAATGGCATCATCCTTCCGGTATCACTGGTTATCTTATTAGTAGCTGTTGGAAATACAAAAAGCAGCTACCAACACCCCAGGAGCTTACAAATTGTGGGATGGTTGATAGCCGCTTTGCTAACTTGGACAACTATCCAAGTGTTGCTTCAGAACTGATGGAAGTATTCAACAATTTGCTGATCGGGCAATTTTGCTCCGCATCTTTCACACAAGCCTGAAATTGTTCTGCACTGATTCCTGGAACTACCCCTTTCACGGTCAGATGAGATTTGGTAACAGCACCGTTCTCAAAAGTTATGGCACAGCTTGTTTCAAGGGAGGTGGGGGTAAAGCCTGCTTCACCCAGCACAAAACTCAGTTTCATGGTAAAGCAGCCTGAATGTGCGGCGGCTACCAGTTCTTCCGGGTTAGTACCAATACCGCTTTCAAAGCGGGATCCAAATGAATATTGCGTTTCACTCAACACGCCACTCTGGGTGGTGAGATGTCCTTTTCCTTCTTTTCCGGAGCCGTTCCATACGGCAGTTGCTTTACGAATCATAGTAATTGTTTTAATGTTTGATAATGGCTTTCCAATTTACACCCCTATTGGTTAGGTATCGTAGAATAAATTCAAAACAAACAGGGTGGCGTCCAACCCACTCGGGTGGGAACAATCCCTTTTCTGTGAACTGCCCCGTTGCAACCAGTTCCGCAACAGCTGTGCAGGTATAGCCGGTTGTGCGCGACATTGAGGAGGTTTTCGTTACGGGATCATACTGATCCAACAGGTTGTATTCCACCCGCATCGGCCGGTTTTCCTTTTCCCCTTCCACAATCACCCGCATCACGGTAAACTCTGCCTCTTCCTCTCCCAATTTCCATTGCCGGAACAAGAGCGCGGAGCTAAAATCAAGCGGACGTACCTGGTGCCCATTGATCTCCATCTTTTCCTCACTAAAAAACCCTGCCAGCTGTAAAGCCTGTATTAAATCTATATGGCCGGGATAACGAAGTGTCTGCTCCTTCAGATCCGGAATATGTGACATGGTATAGAGGAGAGAACGCAGCCCATCCGTATTAAATGCTTCCAGGGTTCCTATACCCTCAAAATCCATCAGGCTTCTGTCCGAAAGCGCCGGTTTGGTAACAATGCGGCCATTTTCCATCTGGCGGGCCGGACGCGTATATTCCTCAATCACATCCACCGGCGAAAACGGCGCCTTGTATTCAAATGGTTTTTTGCGGATTTGTGGCAGTCCGCCTACATAACACTCAAACCGGTTCACCTTCATCTCTTCATTGTACCGGCCCAGGATCAGGTTTCCCATACCCGGGGCAACCCCGCAATCCGTAACTACAGTAACTCCCTTTGATTTTGCGAGGGCGTCGAGCTGAAGCGCATCTTCCGGGAAAAAGGAAATATCAACCACCGATTTCCCAGAGTTTATAACGGCTTCGAGTACCCGAAAACCCATAAACCCGGGTACAGCAGTTACTACCAAATCCATCTCTTCAAGCAAGGAAGGATACGTTGCAAAGTTGGTGAGATCTGCAACCTGCGTATTTACAGCAGGTGCTTTGCGATGAAGCAGTTGCAGGGCTGTCTCATCCCTGTCAAATGAATAAACTTCGTGGCGATCAGAAAGGTCTACCGCGATCGTTCTGCCAACCATACCAGCCCCTAAAACAGCTATTTTCATGCAAACAATTTCCGGCAATCTAAAAATTCTGACGCATTTTTAAGGGATGGAAACAATCTGGGAGCAATTCCTGACCGGTCTGATGCAAACATCCGCACTTGAATTCATTGCCGTCATTACCGGTATTGCAAGTGTGTTTTACAGCCGGAATGAAAATATTCTACTGTACCCGGTTGGCCTGATCAGCACCACCATTTTTATCTACCTGAGCGTCAAAGGACATTTATATGGTGAGGCAAGCGTTAACCTTTACTATACCATCATGAGCATATATGGCTGGTGGTTATGGGCAAAAAAAACACCGGATCACCGGCCGGAACTTAGCATTACGCGGTCCAATCGGCGCGACTGGCTGAACCAGATCCTGTTTTTTCTGTTCTTCTATGCAGTTCTTTACGTAAGTCTGACCTGGTTGAAAAAAGAATTCGCCCCGGAAGCTATTCCCTGGGCAGATGCCTTTGCCAGCGCCAGTGCCTACACAGGTATGTGGCTGATGGCGAGGAAAAAAGTGGAAAGCTGGTACTGGTGGATCATTACAGATATTACATCTGTGCCTCTCTACTTTTCAAAGGGATATGTATTCACAGGCTTTCAGTTTGTGATTCTTACCCTGATGGCCATTTCCGGACTCCAATCTTGGAAACGTAAAAGTCAAAGCAGTAAATTGCCGACCTAATGATGAAGAAAATTGTGATAGTGGGCCCTGAGTCAACAGGAAAAAGCACCCTCTCACAGGAACTCTCACAGCATTATGCCAATGATTTCCCAACCGCCTGGGTACCGGAATATGCTCGAGAATTCCTGGCTGAGCTGAATCGTCCCTATACCTATGAAGATCTGGTCACCATTGCAAAGGGACAGCTGGAACTGGAAGAACAAACAAGCCAGGCGCTGCAGGAAGCCTCTGGTAATCAGCCATCAATCCTGTTTGTAGATACAGATATGATGGTGATGCAGGTTTGGTCGGAGTTTGTTTTTGAAAAATGTGATCCTTTTATCCTGAATGAAGTGGTAAGGCGGAAATATGATCATTACCTGTTAATGCAGACAGACCTGCCCTGGACCTATGATAAACTTCGTGAATATCCCGATCTGGAACGCCGGAATAAATTATTTCAGCATTATTATGACATACTGCAAAGGCAATCTACTGGTTGGTCCATAGTATCCGGACTTGGAAAAGACCGCACAAATACGGCAATCCGCATAATAGATAACTTGCTTGCCGGCTAAGCTCCCCTATTTTTGTGGTTGAAAGCATGCAGCATGAACGTATTGACTTCTTCCATTCGCAGTCGGCCGGCTGCCTGGTTTTATATCGGCTGGTTGATCATCAACCTGGTTCAGTCCTACGGTACCGAGCTGTTGCATG
>JAGKTB010000146.1:0-3406 GCA_018993145.1 Flavihumibacter sp. | reverse complement strand
GCTTGCTTTGGGGCGTTTACCTTGGTATGATTACAGCATTACTGATCGCCCTCATCATGGGAATCGGATTACCGCTTCTGATCCTACAACCCACAGTTTCCGGACTCAGTCTGTTTTTAACAAGTGCAGCCCTGACAATTGTGTTTTCCTCACTGGCAACACTTTCGGCTGTGCTTACCCGTGATAAAGCAAAAGGTATTGGCGTATCACTCCTGTTATGGTTTTATTTCACGTTCATTTACGATGGAATAGTATTGCTGGTTTTGTTCCAGATGGCAGACTATCCATTGGAAACAGCCATGATTGGTATGAGTATGCTGAACCCCATTGACCTGGGTAGAATCGGAATGTTGTTACAGCTCGATATTTCTGCCATGATGGGATTAACCGGTGCCTTGTTCCAGGACTTCTTTGGAAATGGATTTGGAGCCGTACTGGTAATTTTGGTAATGATTGGCTGGATGACAATCCCTATCCTATTTGCGATTCGCAGGTTTAAAAACAAGGACCTTTAAACAACTGCATCCAGATGAAAAAAGATATTGCTAACCGTTCGGATATTGAATTATTGATCAATCGTTTTTATGAACAAGTAAAAACAAATGATCAGATCGGACATTTCTTTACTACCGACAGGAAGGTAAACTGGGAGCACCATCTGCCTATTATGTATAATTTCTGGGAAAACATTTTGTTTTACACCGGGCAATACAATGGAAATCCAATGGCCGTGCATAAACAATTACACCAGGAATTTCCGTTAAGCAGGGAAGATTTTGCGGAGTGGTTACAGCTATTCAAAAAAACTGCAGATGAGCTGTTTGAGGGAGATAATACGGAATTAATAAAACAACGAGCGCAATCAATTGCGCTCGTTATGGAACTTAAAATTGTTCATGGTAACAATACCTCATCAATCACATGAATGATGCCGTTACTGGCCGGCACTGAAGCCAGAATGGTTGCTTTCCCGTTTACCATCACTTTTCCATCTTTTACTGAAATCGTGATATTACCACCATTCGCCTGACCCAATACCTGACCATCGCTCATCAGATCTGTTTTAATTACGCCCACATACACATGGTACTGAAGAATATTTTCTAGGTCTGCTTTACTGGACGGTTGCATTAATTTATCCAGGGTTCCGGCAGGTAATTTGTCAAATGCTGCATTCGTGGGAGCAAAAACGGTAAAGGGACCAGCGTTGGAAAGCACATCTACCAATCCGGCAGCCTGCACCGCTTTCACCAGCGTGGAATGATCTGCACTTCCAATTGCCACTTTTACAACGTCTTTCTGGGAATCATCGTCCTTAACGGCAGATTGTCCGCTTAGCGGTGTTTCAACGGCAGCAGCAGCATTTTCAGAAGCGGCCTGATCGCCGCAGGAATGCATCAGGAGGGATGCTCCAATCAGGAGGGGAATCCAATTTCTCATACTGTTATTTTTAGGGTGTATAGAATAATCTAAGCTATTACACCCAGCTTACATCTATTATGATTCTGGTCATAACAAAAAAGCAGGTAGTAGAAACTACCCGCGTTCACACACATGAGAAATAAAGAAATTTTTATTGCATATGCACTTCGTGCAAAGGATGCTTATTTATAAGTTGAAGCAGTTTATCCTGCATATTTTCATTGCGATGATTGTACCTGAATTCACATTCCTTGATATGCAGGTAGAGGGTGTTCCGGTTTACTCCGCGAAATTTCATTAGTCTGTTACGGGTTAAGCCCCAAAAGCCTGAAATTTCATCCCCGTTGGTCGTAGCTCCGGCTGCCAGCATATCTCTCCTGTATAACCGCCAGCTGTTGAAATCAGCAACTGCCTGAATACTTTGCATTTCTGAACCAGGCTGCCCATTGTGCTGCTTCTGCCAGTTCAGTAAATGCTCTTTTGTTATGTTCTCCAATCCGGTCGCATATACATGACCGTTATAACGCGTAAATCCGAAATAGGAAGTTTTAGGCAATCCGCTTAAAGATCCTTTCAGAGAAACAACATTTTCAGGTAAATGGTGTGGAGGAAATGCATCTTCACAAAATTGTGCCAATCGCGTACGGATCAGTTTCAGGTAAGCATTTACCGTAACACGGCTCACTCCTGTAATGGCAGCAATCTGGGTAGCAGTTAAGTCTTCGCAGAAATAATGTAAAATCTCCCTGCATTTTCTTTCTGAAAGGTGTGCCCCTTTCAACATTCTATTTTTCATCGAGATAGGTTTGGTTTGCAGAATTTATACGAAACGATTCGGAGATAAATATCTACAGAACCACCAACACAAAAAACCTAATTATACACCAGTGGGAATAATACAGGATGAACAGAATGATCAAGATGTTAGAAAAAAGTGAAGGCCTCTTAATACGCCAGCAACTGGCCTATTCGGCCCCGTAGTTTATCAGCAGAGGGTAGCATTGCCGCTTCCAATGCCGCATTCATGGGAACTGCCGGTAAGTTCAATGCTCCCATCACATCAACCGGAGCATCCAGCCATTGAAAACAGGCTTTGCTGATCCGGCCAGCCAATGCTTCAGCGAATGAATTATTTTGTTGCTCCTCCGTAAGCACCAGGCATTTTCCGTGTCGTTTGACGGTTTCAAATACCAGCTCCTCATCCAACGGAAACAGGCAGCGAAGATCAATCACTTCCACTTGTCCCGGGAAATGCATGGCAGCTGCTTTAGCCCAATAAACTCCCATTCCATAGGTGATAATGCAACAGGAATCTCCCTGCATAACAGCTTGTTTAAAAGCAGGCAAAGCAATACTTGCTTTTCCAAGGGGAATGCGGTAATCTGCATCAGGCTCCGGCTGTTTAGCAGCTTCTGTTCCTGGCACCTTGCTCCAGTACAGCCCTTTATGTTCCAGCATCACTACCGGATTGGGATCCAGAAAAGCTGCTTTCATCAATCCTTTCATATCGGCTGCATTCGAAGGATAAACCACCTTAATACCTTTTATGCTCAATAGGGTGGATTCAATGCTCCCACTATGATAAGGTCCGCCTCCACCATAAGCACCCACCGGCACCCGGATCAGGGTTTGAACAGGAAATTTTCCGCAGCTCAAATAAGACGATTTTGAGATTTCAGAAACCAGTTGGTTGAGTCCGGGATAAATATAATCGGCAAACTGAACTTCCACGATGGGTTTCAACCCAACTGCACTCATTCCGGAAGTAGAGCCTATTATGTATGCTTCCTGGATCGCAGTATTGAATACCCGATGATCACCAAATTGTTCCGCAAGCGTCGCAGCTTCGCGGAAAACACCGCCCAGCCTGCGACCAACATCCTGTCCATACAAAACTGCTTCGGGGAATTCTTCCATGATCTCGCGGATGGCAAAAAGGGCAGCATCCACCATGTTGATTTTTTCAGCTATTGCTTTTTCCCGC
>JAGKTB010000145.1:0-5376 GCA_018993145.1 Flavihumibacter sp. | reverse complement strand
TTACGGTATTGCTATCCCGTGGGGTGGGCAATGGTCAGGGTGTGTATTCCAAATTGTGGTCAAATGGGTTTCTCGATTCTGTACACCAGGGGGTGCAATGCAGCAAAGGGGAGGATCCGGTATTGTATCTGCGCGACCAGGATGGTATGAGCAGGGAATCCCGGCGTATCATGCTTGACCAGATTGCAGAATTGAATGAGAAATCCTACCTGGAATTTGGTGATCCTGAAATCGCCAGCCGCATCCAGCAATATGAAATGGCTTACCGGATGCAAACAGCTATTCCTGAAGTGATGGATATCTCAAAAGAGCCGGAGAGTATTGTAAAGCTCTATGGACCTGATTGCCTGGTACCAGGAACCTTTGCAGCGAATTGTCTTCTGGCACGCAAACTTTCAGAGAATGGCGTCCGCTTTGTTCAGCTGTATCACCAGGGATGGGATCAGCATGGCAATCTTCCTTATGAAATTACACAGCAGGCCAAGGATGTAGATCAGGCATCTGCTGCTCTGGTGATGGATTTAAAACAAAGGGGATTGCTGGATGAAACCCTTGTGATTTGGGGTGGTGAATTTGGTCGAACCAGTTACACCCAGGGAGAACTGACAAAGGATAATTATGGTCGTGATCATCATCCCCGTTGCTTTACTGTCTGGATGGCAGGTGGTGGTATTAAACCAGGCATTGTTTATGGTGAAACGGATGAACTTGGCTATAACATCATTAAAGACCCTGTTCATGTTCATGATTTTCAGGCAACCGTTCTGAATCAGATGGGTCTCGATCATAAAAAACTAATCTTTAAACATCTTGGTCGCCGGTACCGCTTAACCGATATTTCCGGAGAAGTAGTTCGAAACATCATCAGTTAATCCTCCTTATGCAGTGGTACTCAAAAATCAGGCTGGTAACAGAACAATGTTTGCTGGCCGTTCTGCTTCTTGCCAGCTTTCTATTGTTATTTGAACAATACCTGGTGATACCTTTCTGGCTGCAGCCGATTGGCAGGATGCATCCCATGCTCTTACATTTTCCAATCGTGCTGCTGGTAGTTGCGTTGCTGCTGTTATGGATGCCCGGAAGTCTTGATATGGCCCAGGCTTTTTTATTATGGGGCAGCCTGCTTTCCGGCATAACAGTGATCATGGGATTGTTTTTATCAAAGGAAGAGGGATATACCGGTGAAGCACTTAACTGGCATAAATGGAGTGGTGCTATCCTGTTTTATTGCGGAGCCGGTTTGTACTGGTTGAGTACAAGGCAACAAAAACCACTTGTTACAAAATGGCTTGGTTCCCTTTTGATAGTACCGGCTCTTTGGATAACCGGGCATTATGGTGCCAATCTCTCGCATGGTGAAAATTTTATTCTGGAACCGATACTTGCACAAAAGAAAGAGGCTCCCGTTGTTTTGGAAGAGGCCATTGTTTATGCGCATGTCATTCAGCCCATTCTGCAACAAAAATGTGCTAGTTGCCACAGTGTCCAAAAGATGAAGGGTGCTCTCAATCTCAATGATACCCTGGCCATGCTTAAAGGTGGAAAATCGGGCAGGCTTTTTATTCCGGGTAATTCAGAACTCAGTTTATTGCTGGAGCGGGTTCATCTTCCACTGGAAGAGAAAAAGCACATGCCACCTCAGGGAAAGCCGCAATTGACACCATTAGAAGTTGAGTTGTTAACCAGGTGGATTGATGGAGATGCCAGTTTTCATAGCAGGCTGATGGAGCTTCCCGAGACTGATTCATTGCGCATACTCGCGCAGTCGCTTTTACAACCATCCGGTCAATTGGCAGAACAATTTGATTTTGCTGCTGCAGATGAGAACACGATCACGCAACTCAATAATTTTGACCGCTCAATAAAACCAGTTGATCGGGAATCTCCTGCTTTGGAAGTTTCCTTGTACAATCGGAACAAGTATACAGTAAAACACCTGCAGGAATTATCCTCCATTCGTAAGCAGGTAATTTCCATCAATCTCAATAAACTTCCGGTAAAAGATGCCGATCTGTCTGCCTTACAACAGTTTCAGAATCTTCGCAAGCTGGATTTGAATTTTACTGATATAACGGATGCGGGATTGGCAACACTGGCTGCATTGCCACAGTTGCGTTCGTTAGCGATATCGGGAACAAAGATCAGCCATGCAGCGCTTGTCAATTATCTTCCTGGTTTCAAAGCATTGCAATCTATCGCGATCTGGAATACAGCAGTAAATCCGGAAGACGTGATCAGTCTGAAGAAAAACTTTCCAAAAATCAACATAGTGGAAGGGTTTATTGACACAGGCGCGGATACATTAAAGTTAAATCCGCCCCAGGTCAGGAATCAGGAGATGGTTTTCCCTAAAACATTACTGCTGGAGTTGTATCATCCGGTAAAAGGAGTAACGATCCGTTATACCATGGATGGCTCAGAGCCCGACAGTATACGCTCTCCAGTATTTGATGGAAATACCATACTGCAACAACATACAACGATAAAAGCAAAAGCATTCAAGCCTGGATGGCATTCCAGTGAGGTGGCAACATTTGACTTTTTGAAGAATTCATTTAATCCGGATAGTGTTCGTTTACTTACCAAACTGAATGATGTTCACCAGGCAGAGGGCGCAGAAACTTTTTTTAACCGGAAGTTGGGAGCGATTGGCGCCAATAATCCTGCCTGGGCGAATTATTGGGCGGGAGTACGAAACAATGATATGGTGCTGGAAGCAAGGTTTGATAAGGCCATTCCTCTGACTTCGGTTGGATTGCATTATATGGTGGAAGAAGTTACCGGCATTTTCCCTCCGGCTGTTGTTGAAGTTTGGGGTGCCGTAGGGTCCGAATCTCCTAAACTACTGACAAAAATTACTGCTCCTTTACCACTCAAGGGAGAAAAGCCGTCTTTAAAATTGGTACAAAAAGAGATACCTATGAAGCAGGTTTCTTATCTCAGGATTATTGCCCGGCCTTATCAAAAAGGGAAGAACAGGTATCTTTTATTGGTAGACGAAATGTTCCTCAATTAGCAAAAAAGAGTCCCCCGTAGAAACGGGGGACGATCAACGATTGCTTGCCATATGTGAAACAGTGGTTAGAAGCTATAGATAGCGGCCAGCAGGAAACTGCCTGCTGATTTTTTACCGGTACCATTCGCGTCTGCATAAATTTCTTCTGAAGCATTTTCAACTCTGAATTCTGGAATGAATGTCAGTCCGCCTACTTTGAAATTGGCTGATAGGGTAGTGGCAAATAAACTTGCACCATCCGGACCTGCAGTTGGAATCTTGAACTGATTTTTATCACTGAAATATTCACCTCTCAACGTCAGGCCAAACCAGGGTTTAGGGTCGAGGTTTAAATAGAGGGCGGATCCCCACCAGGATTTGCCGGATTCATTTTTAGCGCCATCCCAGGTTTTGGTAGTGTTAACCGTACCATTGTAACCGATGCTGAAGGCGTCCGAAATACTGGCTGTCATCACAAGGTCGAACTGGTTGGTTTTAGAGGTGTCCGGATTTTTGCCACCTACATAATTCAGGTAGAATTTCAGGTTATCACTTGCCGCGAAACTATACTGGGCAAGGATGAATTTCCGGTTGATTTGGTCAGTTGGAGGAATGCGATAATCTGTTGCATTGGAGATACCAAGCATGAATCCGCTTTTACCTTTTGATACTTCTGCTTTCAAACCGGTATGAGAGAAAGGTCCGTTGGAAAACATGTAAGACATGCTGTAGTTCCGGTTCAGTTGTGGATCAACGAGTTCATATCCGACATGGGTTGCCCAGGTACCTGCAGTAAACTTCAACCAGTCGGTTGGAGCATAGCTGACATAGAGCTGTTTAATGGCTTGGGTAATACCTTCGTCTGCATAGGTAAATTCCTTGGCGCGTGGGCCAAAGCCTAGATCCAGAACAACACCAATCTTGTCGCCCTGGTGTTCTGCTTTCAGGCTGGCCATACCAAGTGCGAAACTGTTATGCGTATTGGTAAAGCTGGTGCGATTGTTTCCGGCCTGTTTTCCAAAATCGTAGCGATAGTAAACATCCGCAGAACCAGAGAAGCTGATCAATGGTTTTTTTTCTTCGGGTGGAGTGGCAGCCGCTTCCGCGGTGCTGGTTGTTTGGGTTGATTCAGCAGTCTGGGCATGGCTAATTGTTATACAGGATAGCGCAATGCCTGTTGCCAATAATTTTTGTAACATTGTGTAACATTTTAAGTGTTAAGGGAAAGGGTACGGCGATAAACTTGTATCAGAAGTTTGTCAATATGCTGTACCTTTTTCTCGTTTACTGCCTGGCCCAAAAGTGGAGAGTGCAGTTAGTTTTGGTTGGTTATTAAATTTCAGAGAGCTCTTCTTCTTTCAATTTGCCATTATTGTGTACCAGCAAAGTCCCCTGCAGGTATTTTTCATTGTGTTGGGTTTCATCCAGTCCAAGTTCTTCTTCCTCAGAGCTAACCCGCAATGGCAACAGGAAATTGATGAATTTGAAGATTGCATACGATACTACAAAGCTGTATCCTACCGCGATCAGCATGGCTTTCAACTGGGTCAGGAAGAAGGTTGCATTTCCGTAGAACAGACCATCTTGCCCTGCACCGTTTACAGCAGTCGTGGCGAAAATACCAGTCATCAGCATGCCTACCATACCACCAACACCATGACAAGGGAATACATCCAGTGTATCATCCAGAGATGATTTTTGTTTGTAATAAACAGCCAGATTTGAAATCAGGGCTGCAACCACACCTATAAAAATACTTTGTGGAATAGCTACAAATCCGGCAGCGGGCGTAATAGCAACCAGGCCAACCACTGCACCAATACAGAAGCCGATAACAGATGGTTTTTTTCCGCGCATTACATCAAAGAACATCCAGCTACAACCGGCTGCACCTGCTGCAACATTGGTAGTAATGAAAGCAGAAACTGCCAGCGCATTGGCGCCCAGTGCAGAACCTGCATTGAAACCAAACCAGCCGAACCACAGCAAACCGGTTCCGATTAATACATAAGGGATGTTTGCCGGGGGAATTTCTTTATGTTCCATGTGTACCTGGCGACGCTTTAATACCAGTGCACCTGCCAATGCTGCGCATCCTGCAGAAATATGTACAACTGTACCTCCTGCAAAGTCAAGTGCTCCCATTTTCAACAGGAACCCATCTGCATGCCAGCTCATGTGAGCCAGGGGGGCATATACTAAAACCGCGAACAGTACAATAAATAAGATATAGGAAGTGAAGCGGATTCTTTCAGCCACAGCTCCTACTACGAGTCCAGGTGTGATGATCGCAAACATCAACTGGAATACCGCAAAGAGGGACTTTGGGATACCACCAACCGGTTCACCACTGTTAACGCCTTTCCAGAACATATGGGTAA
>JAGKTB010000144.1:0-9053 GCA_018993145.1 Flavihumibacter sp. | reverse complement strand
AGTTTACCACCCAGTTCTTGTGCTTTGTCAACGCTCGGATTGCCGAATTCGTACAAGGCAATCAGTCGCCCTTTTCTTAATAAGGCAGGATCCACCAGGTGCAGTGCACTGTTGAACGTACAGATGATCTGAACATTCAGGCAATCACTCAACAAGCCATCACTCAGGTTCAGCAGATTGCTGACAGAATGATTGGATTGATAAGTGCGGTCCAGGATGATATTCTCTGCATCTTCAATCACCAGGATGGAGTTCGGGTGTTCGATCAGCAGATCCATAAAATCCGGATTCATCAGGTTGCCTGCAACAGAAGGAGAAAGAAACAATACTTTCTTTTTCACTCTTCCAATCAGATAACGCAAGTAGGTAGTTTTACCGGTACCTGGTAATCCATGCAGCAATACAATTCCTTTGTCCTGGTCTTTTAACAGTCGTTCCTGAATCTTTGTATCTACTTCGATGAAATCATCATTGTAGTATAGATTCAAATCCAGTTCACTGGGTTGGATGTTGAGCGGTTTCAGATCTAATCCATAACTGGTGGAATTGATAATGTATATCTGATGCTGACCTTCCTTCTTTTCTAAACGGAATCCAATTATGGATTCCAGTATGGATTCAGCTCGCAGTTTTGCTTCCTGCGGGAACAAAATCTCTGCGTAATCTCTACCCAGTTCAATCAGCGTAGCGCCTTCCAGTTCAATGATGCTTAGACTGAATTCCTGTTTCTGATCCTTCCAGTTATAATAACTGCTTTGATATCCCTGCATAACCTTTCCAGCTGCTTCGCTCAATACATATTGCAGCACTTCGCTGGTATTCATATTATTGATGAATAACACCGATGGTATGGACCCATACCGTTTTACATAGAAAGATTTCACTTCAATATAGTTATCGTAGAAGAGATCATCTCCGCTTATGGCTGCTGATCTGTTCACGATAGCGCATACTATAGCTCTTATCCGCTGTAGTGCGGATGCTAAAATTGTGTTCATAAAAAATTGATTGAATCGAAATAAAAAACCCCGCTGTTTCGGCGGGGTTACTATACTGAAGTTGTTCGCTTAATGATTGGGAACAAACCATACCCCGCGCTGAAATGCACAGCCAGAAAGGCTTTCAGCGGTATGTTTACGATATGTTTGAATGCGGGGCATTGTTCTTGTTTTAAAATTTTAGAATGCAAAGATGGTTTAATTTTTCTGATTTCAAAATAGTTGATGCATTTTTTTTATTGAATAATCAGGCGACCGGTTTTTTCTTTTATGCCATCGCGGGTAATGATATAGATATATACTCCACTGGAAAGTTGGGATGTTGCAATCGATTCTGTTGTTGTGTTTAATTGTTTTCTCAACAAAGGTCTGCCAGTCATATCATACAACACAAGTATAGCTGCTTCCGGATCTTTGGATAAGATGGTGAGCGGTGCTCCTTTTCTTACAGGTGATGGAAATACAAAGAAATCAGTGGAGTTGAATTGGTAAACAGGCAACCAATCAGTACTATAAGTTGCTCCATTGGCAAGTGTTACTATCGCTCTGTAAAGATTGAGTCCATCTCTTGCTGATGCAGATCTTGTAAAAAAGCGGTTATTGGTTACTGTTATAGAATCAACTGTTTCAATTCCTGTGCTTGTTTTTTGCTCGAAACGAACAGTTGCTGCCTGGTAAGTAGTACCCAACTCCAGTTGAAGTTTTGCAGTTCCCGGGCCATCCGGATCTGCCAGAAAATTCTGGATATAACAACTTGTCAACTGGTTTTGATAAGCAAAAGCATAGGAAGGTCTTCCTTCTTTCTCCTCTTCAAACAAGGGAGACACACTGAAATGTGTGAAGGGGTTGTTTTGTTTGGACTGAATCAGCAGCGTATCATTTATCGTTGTAAATGCTTCGAGGTAGTTTTCACCAAGACGGTATACACGATACCCAATTGCTTTTGGTACAGGTGCCCAATAGATCAGAAATGAGTCAGCACAGTTAAAGCCGGTAACCATCCTGGTTTCATTGGAGACAGTGATGGTATCGGATAGCAGTTCTGTATTTGGAAATACAAAACGAAACTGAACCCATGGAAGGGAATCGGGCACTCGCCAGGGATAATTAGTTGTTGCTGGTTCAATAGCGCTTGAAATTAATTTCCATTCCGCGTCACTGGATCTGAAGAAAAGCGATCCAGTTTCATTGCTGTTTGTTTCCCAACGGAGGCGGTGCTGGTTGCCAGGTGTAAGGATATCAGCCTGTGTTGGAAAGGTGATCCGGAAATGATCAAGGCTATCCAGTTGCCAGGCGATTGCAAAAGTTTGCTGTGGGGTTGTTAAGGCAGCTGCGCTGATTTCAATGGTATAAACTCCGGCAGTTGGAAGGGCAATACTGATTTGCTCCAGGTTATTCAATGAATCACGACCCCGGGTTGCGGTTTGATTGCTGGAGAGGGCAGCGGTACGATGATCCAGTACCCAGGGTAGGATAGTATTCCCATTTGGATCCACCACGCGCAGGTCCAGATCGTTTACCAGGGCAGGAAAACTGTTGGCGGTGGCAGCAGGATCATTCCAGGCAAGCGTGATCTTGCAGGTAGCTGTTTGTTCCGGCACCTGTATACTAAATCGCAGCACTGCATTTTCGGTTATACCTGCCAGTGTGTACTGGCCTTTTTGCATAAGTTCTATTGCTTTGGCTGCATTCAGTGCCCCGTAACCGGATTGAAAATCTGGTCCCGGTGCGTTTACCTCATCTGTACTGCTAACCAATACAGCCCGGAGTAGTGCTGAGGGGGCGGGCCTGGAATGCCTGCGTTGATAGAACTCCTGCAGCAAAAGTGTGGTTCCGGATACCAGTGCTGCTGCACCAGAACTTCCATCTTCTCCAAAAGCAATGAGTTCCGGTTTGATGCGGCCATCGTGTGCAGGTCCCCGTGAGCTGAGGTTCACCACCCGTTGCAGGGAATCCATTGCTCCTACTACCAGGCTGTTTTTACTCATTTTGAAACTGCCGGTGAGGTTGGCCCATCCAGTAATGCCGGCATAGGGGCCATCCGGACTTGTTTCAGTTCCCCGATTGCCTGCAGAAAAAACATGCAGCAGGCTGGTATCTTCATTGAGTTGCTGGTCGTAGGCAGCAGCATCCAGGCCGTAAAAATTTTCTATTCCAACCCCATAGGAATGGTTCTGAACAGTAACGCCCTGGCTCTTCAGCAGGCTGGTTGCATCGGGCATCAGTTCTGCAAAATCAGCAGATCGGATACCTGCCCCCCAGGCGGAACCTTTGCCTGTATAATAGGTGTTCCCTCCACCTGCTGCAATCGTAGCCATATTGGTGGCATGGGTTTCCATCTCCGGGGCTGCATTTATAGAGGGCAGCCATCTGCCTTTGAAATCGATATCAGTTGTATCGGGTTTGCTTTCCTTGATAGATATCACCTGGTTCCTGCCGGAGAGTTCGGGATACCAGAAATGAGCAGCATTGAGTTTATTGGCACTGAGGTCGAACCCGGTTAATTCTCTTTCGGTTGTGGCTTTCCGGTAGCGGGTCACCTGTTCAATGCCGGGTGATTTCAAAACCTCCGGAAGCATGGAGGGATTCATCCTTACAACAAAAGTTGACCAGGCAGCATTGGTTCTCAGGATGCGCAATTTGCCTTCCTGCTCCAGTGATTTTAATTCAGCTGCGGAGGCAGTCTTGATGATCAGCTCCAACTCCTGGTGTCCCCTGGTGTTGGCTGGATAGCCGGCCAGTAAATCGGGGGATAGTTTCCAGAGATCATTAACCGGCCGGAGGTTGGGGATGGTTTGTTTTGATTTCGGGATCTCATCGCGGTAGCGAACAATAAACCGGGTGGATGAGAGCCTTCTCAGTATGATTACATCAGGAGGAACTGTACCGGCTTCCAATAGAAAGAATTGCCCGCTGGTGGCTGAATCCAGCAATCGTTCTGTTCCGGGTAAATGCTTTTCTTCCTGTGCCTGTAATTGCAGGGTCAGGATAAGCAAAAGGAGGAGGGAACAGGTCGCCTTCATAAACTGGATATAATCTAAAATAGGAAATCCGGCGGTATAAAAGGCCTGCAACAGTGCTGCAATAATTTATATACTTATCTAGAACTTTAACAGTATTTTAATACTCTAAAAACACACACACCTATGTTGAACAAATTGTACGTTACAGCTGCTGCTGTGCTGCTTCTCGGTGCCACTTCCTGTCAGAAAAATGATGCCCCCGTTCAGGAAGAAACCATCACTAATGATGTGATTAACAGCGTGAAAGCTATGGGCTTCTCTACCCAGAACATCATGGCCACGGAAGGGGGTTATATCGTGGAAGGCGATATTTTTATTCCAGGTTCAGATTTGAAACGCTCTCACAATGGAACCATTCTGCGGGTGGGAGAATCTGAGCAGTACCGGACTACCAACCTGGTTACCGGTTTGCCCAGGGTTATAACCATTTCAGTGGATCCTGCACTGCCAACTTCTTATGTTGCTGCTACTGATGAAGCTATTGCGCGATACAATGCTCAAAACCTGCAGTTGACTTTTCAGCGGGTTAGTTCAGGAGCCACTATTGCTATCAAAGCTGCACCCCGTAGTGCGCGTTACCTGGCTTCAGCTGGTTTCCCAACGAATAATGGCAATCCTTACAACCAGGTATTGGTAGCTACCCGCCAGATCGGTAACCAGCCTCAGGCTACTGTTGCTACTATCCTGGCACATGAAATTGGCCATTGCATTGGATTCCGTCACACTGATTATATGGATCGCTCTTATAGCTGTGGCGGTTCAACTGCTAATGAAGGTGCTTCTACAGTGGGAGCTATTCTGATTCCTGGTACACCAGCCGGACCTGATCCCAATTCCTGGATGCTGGCATGTATCGGCAGTGGTCAGAACAGACCTTTCAATAACAATGATAAAACGGCACTTGCTTATTTATACTAACACTCAAGCATCCGAACTTGCATGAAGGAGGCCGTTCGTAGTACACGAACGGCCTCTCTTTATAGGAACCAACCTCAACCTCTCTACTTACTGAATGCTATAGTATCCTTTTCTTACCGGAGAGATATCACCGATTACCACGATAGTGGTGGGGGCTGGTAATTTCTCATTATTCCGGCCGATGGAGTAATAGCCTTTTTTAACTTCCGGAGCTTTCCTGCTGATAGCAGTTTCGCTTACCGGCTGTTTGTTGGAAGGCAGTTCAGCTGCCTTGTTTTTCATGGAATAAAATCCTTTCTGGGCGGCTTTTACAGGTTGCTTTTCCTGCGCCATTGCTGTTCCGAATGTCAGTGCTGCTATAAAAAGAGTACATGTTATCTTTTTCATACTATGTAATTGATGGATTAAAAAATGAGATACACGGATTGCTGATCGTCATCTGATCAGATGCGTCAGTTAAATAAAGAAGTGAGACCAGCCTAAATCAGGAAACTTCGATGCTGCAGATAGAGGGGAGAGCCTGGGGAAAAATGAACCCTTGCGCTGAGCTGCTCCTGTTTTGTAAGATTGGTTGAACCAACCACTTGTTCACGAACCGGGGTTGATACCGGCAGTTGGGCTGCCTGAACCCTGGTTCGGTAATGAATGAAATGCTCCTCCTGCTTTTCTTCTGTGGTAGATCGTTGATCTCCACTATTGGTAAGTTCAGTAAGGGAAGCAGGATCCACCAACTGCTGAAGGGCCGCTCCCGGCAAACTTGCCACCAGGAAAAGAAGGCCGAGCAATATGGTTAGTACCTTTTTCATTTTTTGGTAATGCAAAGATACTAGCCCCCAATCGCTTACTTATTTAGATTTTTGTTAAATCGTTCACGCAGGAACTGCCGGGTAAGGATGCCGGATTGCTTGAGATCGGTTTCTTTCCAGCCCCCTTCGGAGGAGGCGGAAGGGTACAATACAGAGCAGGTTTCATCTTTATCTGAAACCGACCAGGTTACCCAGCTGATCTTGTTTTTCTCTGACCAGTCGATCCAGCGCTTCCATTCTTCTTCATTCAGCGGACCATTACCTGTTGCTTCCATGCCGGCGGATTCGGATATAAAAAGAGGAATCCCTTTTGACAGCGCATACTCACCCCGATCGCGCAGATACTGCTTATGCGTGGCAGCATAATAATGCAGGGTGTACATGATATTCGTCTGCCCTTTAATTGGATCATCCGCAACAAGGTGCAGATCCTGGTCCCAATGCGGATTCCCAACCAGTATAATGTTATCAGTATCAATTGCCCGGATTGTTTTAATCAACTCAACTGAATAAGCCTTTACTTCTTCCCAGCTTTCCTGGTCTGGCTCATTGAAAATTTCATAAATGAGATGCGGGTAGTTGCCATAGCGCGCAGCAATCTCCTTAAAAAATGCCTTTGCTTCTTCCAATTGAATATTGTGCGAATGCCAGTCGACTATGACATAGATGTTTTGTTCAATCGCCGCCTTTATTACTGTTTCAATGGCTTTCAGTGAGGTCGCTTTCGCATGCAGGTATCCGTTAGGTTTGGGTTCAATCCCCATGGCAGCGCGTACCAGGTCCACTTTCCAGTCTTCGTGTAACCATTTCACAGCTCCGGCAGTATAAAACCTTGGCCAGAAATTATGCCAGCCAAAACTCATGCCGCGTAGTATAACGGGCTGCCCCTGCTGATCACAGAGTTGGGTTCCGATTACCTGCAGCTGACCATATTTTTTAACGGGTTGTGGAAACAGGAGAGCGGGCAAAAAAATCAAAATAAGAATGATATACCGGCGCATGCATCGTTGATTGGTGAACAGTAAGTTCCAAAAAAAACACCACATTGCTGTGGTGTTATAATTTATTCGCTAAAGTAGCTTATCCGAAAGCCTGGGTGATATCGTCCTTGATATCATCAATATGCTCGATGCCAAGGGAGATACGCAGCAATCCGGGTTCAACTCCCGCAGATTTCTGTTCCGCCTCACTTAACTGTTCGTGGGTGGTGGTGGCCGGATGGATGATCAGGGTTTTCGCATCACCCACATTGGCAAGGTGACTGATCAGTTCCAGTTTGTTCACAAACGCATCAGCAGCTTCCTTGCCTCCTTTGATCTTGAAGGACAATACACCACCGAATCCATTGCGCAGGTATTTCTTCGCCAGCGCATGGTATTTATTATTCTTAAGTCCGGGGTAGTTTACATATTCTACCTGGGGTTGTTTCTCCAGCCATTCCGCCAGCTCCATGGCATTGTCTACCGTGCGCTGTACCCGAAGGCTCAGTGTTTCCAATCCCTGCAGGAAGAGGAAGGAATTAAACGGACTCACAGCAGGTCCGAGACTTCTCAATCCGGTTACCCTTGCCCGTATGATAAAGGCGATGTTTCCAAATGGTCCGCCTGAACCAAATATGTCCCAGAATTTCATGCCATGATAGGCTTCATCCGGCTCTGTGAAATAAGGAAACTTGCCATTACCCCAGTTAAAATTGCCTGCATCTACAATAATACCGCCAATGCTGTTACCATGCCCGCCGATCCACTTGGTAGCGGATTCAACTATCACATTTGCACCGAAGTCAATAGGGCGACAGAGATAGCCCGCTGCTCCAAATGTATTGTCTACAATGAGGGGAATGTTGTGTTTTTTAGCGATGTCTGACAGGCGCTCAAAATCAGGAATACTGAATCCGGGGTTGCCGATCGTTTCAACATACAATGCCTTGGTGCGGGCATCAATTTTGGATTCAAAATCAGCCGGATCATCCCCATTGGCAAATCTAACCTCGAAGCCTAACCGCTTGAAGCTCACCTTGAACTGGTTGTAGGTTCCGCCATACAGGAAAGAAGAAGACACGATATTATCGCCCTGTTGCAGGATATTCTGGAAAGTGATGAACTGTGCTGATTGTCCGGATGCCATGGCCAATGCAGCCACCCCTCCTTCCAAAGATGCTACCCGTTTTTCAAATACATCGGTAGTGGGATTCATCAGTCGGGTATAGATATTACCAAACTCCCGCAGTCCGAACAGATTTGCTGCATGTTCAGCACTGTCAAATACAAAGGATGTTGTTTGGTAAATAGGTACTACCCTGGATTTGGTTACCGGATCGGGTTCCTGCCCGGCATGCACCTGGAGGGTTTCAAATCGGAGTTGCTTGGCCATAGTTTGTTGTTTTGAATGTCTACAAATATACTAGGAATTATAAATCAAGTGGACAATTGAGCAGGATCAGTTTTTAAGCAGGGGACAGATTCTATTTTTAAACCTATGAAAAAGTTTCTGCTTGTACTGGATGGATTTCAACTTTCCAGGGGAACAGTTGATTTTGCGATCCGCCTCGCAAAGTCGGAACAGGCGCAACTGGTGGGTTTATTTCCGGAGGAACCAACCTATCGCAGTTATGATATGTACCGGGTAATCATGGGCGCCAGTGATGTGGACCAAACGGTGGAAAATCTCGACAAGCTGGATGAGGCCAAAAGAGAGGAGGCTGTGGGCCAGTTTCAGTCCGCCTGTGAAAAGGCAGGAATTACATTTTCTATTCATCGCGATAAAAGATTGGCGGATCGCGTGGTTATTGAAGAAAGCACCTATGCGGATCTGCTCATTGTCTGTAAACAGGAGCGTTTCTCCATTGCAGAAGAAGAGATCCCATCCGTTTTTTTACAGAAGCTGATGGCGTCCAGTTTTTGTCCCGTTTTGGTAGTACCCCCTGCTTACCAACCGGTGGATGAGGTATTCATTCTGTATGATGGAAAGCCATCTTCTGTATTTGCAGCTAAGCATTTCAGTTATATCCTGCCGGGACTGGCAGCAACTCCCAAGGTACAGGTCGTAACAGTACACCCGGAAGGTGAATCCGGTCACCTGCCAAATAACAAACTGATGCGGGATTTTGTAAACAGATTTTATCCCAACGCGAACTATATACAATTGAGAGGATCTTCAGAAGAGCAGATCAAAGGGTATGTTCGCAATAACAGCGGCAACGAATTACTGGTTGTTGGCGCTTACAGAAGATCTGACCTTTCGAGATGGTTTAAATCCAGTATGGCAGATGTTCTGATTAAGGAATTTGTAGCGAATTAGCAGAATTG
>JAGKTB010000143.1:0-3510 GCA_018993145.1 Flavihumibacter sp. | reverse complement strand
AAAAAGAAGGAAGAAAAATTGATGCGCTGGCACAAGTCACCAAAACCGGTTATACCTTCCTGTTAGATCGTGTAACCGGACAACCGATTTATCCAATTGAGGAAGCAGCTGTTCCGGTGGATTCCGATTTAAAAGGGGAAGTCCTCTCTCCTACCCAGCCGAAACCGGTTTTCCCGGAACACTTCGTACGGCAAGGAATAACCGAAAAGGATCTGAATAGCATAGTGGCGCCTGCCTCACAGGATAGTATTAAGAAAAGATTTTTTTCCACTCGACATGATCACATGTATGCTCCCCCATCCAAACAGGGAACGATTATTTTTCCTGGCTTTGATGGGGGCGCTGAATGGGGCGGACCAGCCTATGATCCAACATCCGGATGGCTCTATGTGAATGCGAATGAAATGCCCTGGATCCTGACACTGATTGATAAAAAACAGGAGTCGGAAAAAAAGGAAACGCTTTGGGAAGCGGGTAACCGAATTTACAATGGCGCCTGTATTGCCTGTCATGGTGCCGAGCGCAAGGGCGCGGGTAATTATCCTTCCTTATTGGGTATTGAAACGCGCTACAAGCAATCTGATTTGATAGCACTCCTGCATGCAGGCCGGCGTATGATGCCTTCGTTTGCACATCTTAGTGAGTCGGAGAAAAAAGCAGTGGCAGTTTATGTGCTGGGAGATAAACAGGCGGGCAGCACTGCATTTGAAAGACCTTTCCAACCTGGCGACGACTATTATAAACTGCCTTATGTTGGAACCGGCTATCATAAGTTTCTGACGCCGGAAGGTTATCCGGCGGTATCACCACCCTGGGGTACCCTGAATGCCATTGACCTCAGCACCGGCAAAATTGCCTGGAAGAAACCATTGGGAGTATATCCGGAGTTGAAGGCAAAGGGCATTGAAACGGGCACAGAGAATTATGGAGGTCCGGTTGTAACAGCAGGCGGACTTGTATTCATTGCTGCCAGCAGCGATAGTAAGATCCGCGCCTTTCATAAAAGAACCGGCGCAGTACTCTGGGAGGCTGATTTGCCGGCACCTGGTTTTGCTACTCCATCTGTTTATGTGGTAAATGGAAAACAATACCTGGTCATCGCCTGCGGTGGAGGCAAACTCGGCAAGAAGGGGAGTGATGCGTATGTTGCGTTTGCACTTCCCGGCAACTAAGACACTTTCATCCTTCTCCGGATGCGGCTGAGTGATTCAGGTGTAACACCCAGGTAACTGGCAATATGATACAACGGCACCAGCTGAAACAACTCAGGTTTGGTTTCAATCAGGTTTTCATACCGTTCTTCCGGACTTGAATCCAGGAACTGATGCAGTGATTTTTTATAACTGGAATATTGCTTTTCGGTTTCCATCCGGCATAAGGATTCCAACCGGGGGAAACGACGATACATTTCCTTTTCCACTTCATGCGTGAATACAGAAACAATACATTCCGCAACGGTTTCCCAATTCACGGAACTGGGCTCCTGGTTCAGTTTATCACCACCATCCCATAAACTTTCACCCGCTGTATAAAAGCCGATGGTTTTTTCTTCCCCGTCCTTTATATAATATTCGCGGACGCAACCTTTGAAAAGATGATAGGAACAAAAAAGTCGCTGCCCCTGGCGTATCAGGAATTCACCTTTTGGAACACGCCGGATTTCAATGTGTTCAGCAAAAAAATCTTTCTCCTCCGGCAGGTTATAGGGTGATTGCAGCAGCGATTGCTGAATTGCTAATACCTCTTCATCTACCTGATTTGCCGAGGCTGATTTGGATGAATAGTTTACAGGTTGCATGGGTCATAACTAATCCAGTAAAATTAATCAAAGCGTATAATAACATTCCCTTTTTTCTGACCGCTCATCACATAACTAAAGGCTTCTGAAATATCTTCCAACAGATAGTTTCTGTCAATCAATGGCGCAAATGCCCCTTTTTCAATCAGTTCATGGATAAACTGCATGCTTTTGTTGATAGAAAAAGGCAATGGAAACCGTACTTTTTTTCCAGGCATCAGAGGAGCTGCCAGTGCTAAGAAAGGATTTTGCCAATACGGCCCCAATTCAGAGGACACATACACACCAATCGGTTTAAGTAGCCGTTTGCACTTGCCAAAACTGCTTTTCCCAACAGCATCAAAGACTGCATCAAATTGTTCATCGAATTGAGTGAAATCTTCCCTGGTATAATCAATAACATAATCTGCTCCCTGCTTGTAGAGATAATCTACAAAGGGTGCTTCACAGGTAACCACCACCCGTACCTTTTTGTGTTTCAGAAACTGCAGCGCTGCATTCCCAATTGCACCGGTACCTCCATTCACCAGCACAGCGTCACCTTCTTTGAGCTTGAGTTTATCAAGAAAATAATAAGCATAATGAGCTCCTTCCAAACTGGCAGCCGCCTGTTCAAACGTTATATGCTCCGGTTTTTTTAGGATGGCTTTTGATACCGGCACTGCAACATATTCAGCATGTGTTGCCAGGCCTACGTCAAAAAAACCATATACCATATCACCAATTTTGAATTGTTCCACCTGCTCACCGCATGCTACTATAATCCCCGAAAAATCAGTACCTGTTATGGGTTTGCGGGGTTTGAATAAACCTGCAAACAGGCGAATCGCATAAGGCTTTCCGGTTAGTACCCCACAATCAGATCGGTTCACGGTGGTGGCTTTAACTTTTACCAACACTTCATCCGAACGTATGGAAGGAATTGGTACTTCACGCAGCGTTAGTTCATTAGGCGAGCAGTAATTGTATCGTACAGCAGCTTTCATTCAAAATAATTCATCAAGTTAAAAATAAATACGATAGAGCAGATTAGGAAAGGCAGATGACTGGCGCATATAGCCAACAGAACCGGGCTCCGAAGGATCATAGAATTCGGTTAACCGGGCCCTGTTATTGGTGATATTATCAATGTTAAGAAAGATTTCGTGGGTAGTCCGGCGAATATCAATTTTATAACTGAACGATACAGTCAGGTGGTACAGATCATCCAGCCCATTTTTATACGCCCTGGAATAATCAAAAAATTGATTGTTAGCAGGATCCACTGCAAGATTACCAGATGCATCGCGAAGCAGTGGAATATGTTTCTTACCCCCACCAAAGAATAAGCGGCTGTTAATAGCAAAAGTTTTATTCTGCTTTTTTCCCAGTTTCGGAAATTCCTTTCCGAACAAGGCATTAACCAGGTAGTTACCATTGAAACGTGTATTTCGCTTTATACCATCGAGAGCTTTGTAGGTGGAGTTATAAACGGAGGCATTGATCAGGTAATAGTAGTTGCGATTGAAAAATCGTTCCAGGGTAAGCTCAATACCGTAGTTGTTTCCTTTTCCTTTGTTAACCAGATCAACGTATTGAAAATCGAGCCCTTCATTGATCGTGCTGAAAATATTGGTATCAGAATTGGCAACCGGCAGGTTATACAATTGCTGGTAATAGGCTTCCATTTTGATCAGCAGATTTTTACCGAGTTTTCTTTCATAACCCACTAC
>JAGKTB010000142.1:0-9031 GCA_018993145.1 Flavihumibacter sp. | reverse complement strand
TGAGACGTGAGATGTGAGAAAAGAAAATAAATTGACCTCTTAATTATATAAAATGGAATTATTACTGCCTGCATTAGGCTATTTTGTATGGACCCTGGTAGCCTTCCTGATTGTATTCTTCATTCTAAAGAAGTTTGCCTGGAAGCCCATCATTTCCTCTCTTTCTGAAAGAGAAAAAAATATTGCTGATTCCATTGCGACCGCTGAAAAAGTGAAGCTGGAAATGGCCCAGATGAAGAACGAAAATGAAGTGCTGATGGCCAAAGCCCGTGAAGAACGTTCACAGTTGCTGAAAGAAGCGAAGGAACTGAAAGATAAAATTGTAAACGAAGCGAAAGAGCAGGCGAAGGTGGAAGCATCTAAAATAATGGCAGATGCCCAGGCTACCATAGAGCAGCAGAAGAATGCAGCCCTTACGGACGTAAAGAATGTAATCGGTAATATGGTAATCGAAGTAACGGAGAAGGTTATTCGTCGTGAACTGGCTTCCAAAGCTGAGCAGGAAAATTATATCCGCAGTCTCGCAAATGAGCTGGGAACTTCATCACGTAATTAAGTCAGCATTCCACCGAGTTTAGGAACCAAGGAATACAATTCGAAAAAATAAATTATGCGCAATACACGTGTTGCCAGAAGATACGCAAAAGCCCTGATGGACATTGCGGTTGAAACCAAGCAGGTGGAAACTGTTAAGAAGGATGTAGATCTGCTGAAGGTTGCAACAATCGGTGAATTGGATCTTGTCCTGAAAAGTCCGATTATTCGTCAGGACAAAAAACAGGCTATTTTCTCTGCAATATTTGAAGGAAAAGTAAGTCAGCTTACCAGTATGTTCTTCAGCTTATTGTTCGAAAAAGGTCGCGAAATTGTACTTCCTGAAATTCTGGACGCATTCAATGCAGCATATCGTAAGATGAAAGGAATTGAAATTCTGGAACTGACTACGGCGGTTGCTGTTTCCGATGAGGTGAAAACAAGTATCGTTGAGAATTTTTAAAAGATGCCGGAATACAGTGCCAATACTTTTGAGGTTAAAGAAAAGTTGGATGAATCCATACTTGGTGGCTTTCTAGCTCAAATCGGTGATAAGCTGTATGATGCCAGCATCCGGAATGATTTGCAGGCAATCAAAAAGCAGTTCGTTGAGAACATGTATATTCAGAAAATCAGATAACAAAACAAACGTCTAAATAAAGCTATATGGTAGACATTAAACCAGATGAAATATCAGCGATACTGCGCCAGCAGCTGAGCAACTTCAACGCTTCTGCCGACCTGGAAGAAGTGGGTACCGTTTTGCAGGTGGGTGATGGTATCGCCCGTGTATACGGACTGAGCAACGTGCGCGCAGGTGAGCTGGTTGAATTTGCCAACGGAGTAAAAGCAATCGCCCTGAACTTGGAAGAAGATAATGTGGGTGTGGTATTGATGGGTGAGTCATCCGAAATCAAAGAAGGTGATAAAGTAAAAAGAACCGGTCAGATCGCTTCTATCAAAGTAGGAGACGGATTGGTTGGTCGTGTTATCAATACCCTGGGCCAGCCGATCGACGGTAAAGGTCCTGTTTCCGGCGACCTCTATGAAATGCCACTGGAGCGTAAAGCTCCCGGTGTAATTTTCCGTGAGCCGGTAAAGGAGCCGCTTCAGACTGGTATCAAAGCCATTGACGCGATGATTCCGATTGGTCGTGGTCAGCGGGAATTGATCATTGGTGACCGTCAGACAGGTAAAACTGCCATCGCGATTGACACCATCATCAATCAAAAAGAATTTTTCGATGCGGGCAAACCCGTTTATTGTATATACGTTGCGATTGGTCAGAAAGCTTCTACCATTGCAGGCGTAATGAAGACGCTCGAAGAAAATGGTGCGATGCAGTACACCACCATCGTAGCAGCTTCTGCATCTGACCCTGCTCCTCAGCAGTTCTATGCTCCTTTTGCTGGTGCGGCTATCGGAGAATTCTTCCGTGATACCGGTCGTCCTGCCCTTATCATTTATGATGATCTGTCCAAGCAGGCGGTAGCTTACCGTGAGGTGTCCTTGCTGCTTCGTCGTCCTCCTGGTCGTGAAGCATATCCCGGCGACGTATTCTACCTGCACAGCCGTTTGCTGGAGCGTGCAGCAAAAATCATCGGAAAAGATGAGGTTGCTCGTAATATGAATGATCTTCCTGAAAGCATCAAACACCTGGTTAAGGGTGGTGGTTCCCTGACTGCTCTTCCAATCATTGAAACACAGGCGGGTGACGTATCTGCCTATATCCCTACGAACGTAATTTCAATTACCGACGGTCAGATCTTCCTGGAAGGTAACCTGTTCAACGCGGGTATTCGTCCGGCGATCAACGTAGGTATTTCGGTTAGCCGTGTGGGTGGTAATGCGCAGATTAAATCCATGAAAAAAGTTGCTGGTACCCTGAAACTGGACCAGGCACTGTATCGTGAGATGGAAGCGTTCTCCAAATTCGGTGGTGATCTGGACCCGGCTACCAAACTGGTACTTGATAAAGGTGCCCGTAACGTGGAGATCCTGAAGCAACCCCAGTTTGCGCCTTTTTCAGTGGAGAAGCAGGTAGCTATTATTTACCTCGGTACACAAGGTCTGTTGCGGGATGTGCCTGTAAATAAAGTAAAAGAGTTTGAAGAGCAGTTCCTGCATGAGATGGAAGCCAAATTGCCGAATGTACTAGCTGAATTCAAGAAGGGCGGATTGCCTGAGGATGGCCTGAACAAGATGGTGGAACTGGCGAAGGGAATTGCAGCGCAGATGAAATAATGTGAGACGTCAGACGTGAGATGTGAGACTGAAATTCCGATTAGTTCATGCTTCACACTTCTTAATTTATATTTCCAAAAGGGTCGTATCTAAAGATACGGCTCTTTTTTAGTAGGATGCCTTTCTCACGTCTCACATCTGACGTCTCACTTCCTCTTATTGTTCCATTCATCGAAATAATTTTCCCTATTCCTTGCATATGTCAAAAAGGGATGCAATCTTTGTTCTGCGTCTGACATGATCCAATCCTGCTGAATGGCTGTTATCCAGTTCCTATGGGCATTTTGATAATCCACCCATAGTTGATCATGAAAAGAACGTACCCGTCGATGTTACCCGCATTGACAATTCTATACAGCAGCCTGTTTTTATTGGTTGGTACCTCTCAGGCCCAATCACCCCAGGCAACAACTCCTTTGTATTTTCATCATCCTGTTTTGATCGAAGGTCAAGCCGGTCAGGTAGGATCTGCTTATAAGTTTACTGGCGTGATTTCAGCTTCCAATGGCCAGCCACTGACAGATTGTGTAGTTCGGGTAGAGGCTTTATCGGAAGGAGTTGAGTTGCATTCGATCGATCAGGAAGAAAGCAATCAGCTGGCGGCATTTGAACCTGTAGTGGAACATCAGCAAACTATTGGAGCAGCGTCTGTAAGTTTCAGTTTTGAGTTTGTGCCACATGATCCGGCTACTAATATGGAGGGTAAATACATTTTTCCAGCCCTTGCGGCTTCTCTCTCCGGTTTGAAAGGACTAGAAGATGCACAGGCGTTTGCTGAATGTGCTATCGGGAAAAATGGCAGGGTATGGGTAAACCGGGAATCGAAAAATATTATGCTAGCCAGGAGCGGAGATGCTTTCCGTGCTCAGTATAAATGGAGTAATGAAGATGAAACATTGTCAGTAAATGCTACACCGGTTGTATTTGCTAACCAGGAAGTAAGTGGTTTCAGAATAAAAATGGGTGTAAACAGTAAGGGTAGTCCCTATAAAGGCCGGTCCGTTTATAACCTTTTGCTGACGGAATCTGTTCCGGTAAGTCAGGCTGGCAACGCTGTTCACTTTGCTTCCCTGGTAAAAAAAATCGACATGTTACCGGAATGGATAGGAGATGAAACTGTTGTAGCTGTGCAGGATACCAGCAAGGCTAAAACTTTAAAAAAGTTGCCGCTTTCCAATGATCTGTTGGTGTTTATTCCGGATGAAATGGTGCAAAAGAAAGTTGTAATAAATATTTATAACCAGAAAGGGGAATTAAGAAGAAAAATTATTGAAGAAAAGGCTCCCCAACAATTATTGGTTGAAATTGGAGATCTGGCAGCAGGCTCCTACAAAATAGAAGTACAATCTGATGATAAGAAATTCACTATGCTGACCATCCGGTCTTCACAGTTGTAGTAAGTTTTTACAGTATTCTCTCCACTCCTCTGAATTACACATCCCTGATCGTTCCAATGCCTGTGGGTTCCGATTGTTAACCCCAACGCATTACAATGAAAACGTCGTACCCCCTGAACAAACAGTTCATGCTGATAGGCATGCTGTTAATTAAAATGCTGGCAGTAAACGCTGCTGATCGTATCGGACTGGAAAATTTTTCTGCCAAATGGGAAAAGAACCAGGTCGTTCTGAAATGGACAGCAGCAGTAGAAAAAAACTTTAGTCATTTCGCAATTGAAAGAAGTGTAAATGGCGAGGAGTTTAAGGAAGTGGCACTCTATTTTACGGAAAGTGATCCGCGGTTAAAGTGCAGTTATGCATATACCGACAAATTCCTTCCTACTAAAAATAAGGTTTTGTATTACAGGTTAAGGCTGATCAATAAAGATGGAACCATCCAATATTCTTCTCCGCAACAGGTAAGCCAGGAAGCAGCTGAAAACATGCGCCTGAATCTTTATCCCAATCCGGTACAACGTACTGTGGTTGCTGCAATTCCGCAGCAATGGAATCAACAGGAAGTTGTCCTGGAATTGTATAACGGAAATGGACAGTTGCTGAAAACCAGGGTTGAGAAAAGAGCTTCCGTAACACTGAGTATGGATCTTGATGATCTTGCGCCCGGTTGGTATATTCTAAAAGCCCGGACCGCTGCTGAATCGATACATGCTCGGATAGTTAAAATTAAGTGAGATGTGAGATGTGAGAAGTGAGACGTCAAACGTGAGATGTGAGACGTGAGAATCTGTTTTATTCGTCTCTCACATCTCACGTTTCACTTAGATCAGGCTTCCCTTGATATAGCCTATACTCCGCTTTACACTTTCCAAATGATCAGGAACATAATTGTTTTCCTGCTCTACGAAGAAATGCTTCATTCCGGAAATTTTGGCGGCTTTAAAGATTCGTTTCCAATCAATAGTACCGTTTCCGATCTCTGTATTCTGAGCCCGGTTTGCCTTGTCCATATCTTTCACGTGCCACATAGGAACCCTTCCCTTCAGGTTGCTGAATATCTGAACCGGATCCAGGCCGGCAAATACGACCCAATACAAATCGAGTTCCCATTTTACCAGGTCTGCATCTGTTGAGCTGGTCATCACATCGAAACCGGTTTGACCTCCATGATTTGCAAATTCAAAATCATGGTTATGATAGGCCAACTGGATACCTGCTTTTTTACAGGCTTCTCCGGCCACATTCAATTTGGCTGCGATCTTTTTATAATCATCCAAACTGGAACGCTTATCGGGTGGCAACCAGGGAATAGTCAGAAAACTGCTTTTCATGGTAAGGGCCGCCTGGATATGTTCATCCAGCTCCGCTTTACCGGCATCTTCATTTGAAAACAGGAATTTTACAGGCATGTAATGCCCACTGGGTACCGAGAGTCCCAAGCCGTTCATATACGATGAAAATTCAGCTACTGGAATGCCAAAAAACTTACCTCCTCCGAATCCATACAACTCCACTTCCTTATAACCGGCTGCAGCCACCTGCTGCAAAACAGCACGGGGATCCTTCGCAACAAGTTCTCTCAATGTATATAGCTGGATACCGACAGAACGGTTCTTTTTTTCCGCCATTAAAAAATCGGGCACAAGCATCACCGTAGGCGTGAGCAGGGAGGCTTGTTTTAAAAAAGTTCTCCTGGTAGACATAACCTGAAATTTTGGGTATTATTTGGGCAATGAATGTACGAAATAAGTGTTTCAGATACACCACAAAAAAAACCGGTCCGCTTGTGAGCGGACCGGCCTATGAAAAGGTAAGTTAGAATGTTAAACCCGGAAATGTGAGAATGCCTTGTTGGCTTCAGCCATACGGTGAGTGTCTTCTTTTTTCTTGAAAGCACCACCTTCCCCTTTGCTGGCTGCAATGATCTCATTGGCCAGTTTATCAGCCATACTGCGACCGTTGCGCTCGCGGCTGTAACGGATCAGCCATTTCATGCTGAGGGAGATCTTTCTGTCGGGACGAACCTCAGAAGGAATCTGGAAGGTTGCACCACCGATACGACGGCTGCGTACTTCAACAGCAGGAGTTACGTTAGCAATCGCTCTTTTCCATATTTCATAACCATCTTCATTGGTGATTTTGCTCACCTTGTCAACGGCATCATAGAAAATTTCGAAGGCTACACTCTTTTTCCCTTGCCACATGATATTGTTGACAAAACGGGTAACCAGTTTATCGTTATATCTGGCATCAGGGGCCAGAGGAAGTTTTTTGGCTTGTGCTTTACGCATCGGAGAACTATTTTAAATTATTTTTTACCAGTTTGTTTGTCTCTCTTGGTTCCGTACTTGGAACGGCTCTGCTTTCTGTCTTTCGCCCCGGCAGTATCAAGGCTACCACGAACAATGTGATAACGACCACCCGGCAAGTCCTTCACACGACCACCACGGATCAACACGATGGAGTGCTCCTGCAGGTTATGACCTTCACCCGGAATATAAGCGATAACTTCCACCTTATTGGTCACACGAACCTTAGCTACCTTACGGAGAGCGGAGTTCGGTTTTTTAGGTGTAGTGGTGTACACACGGGTACAAACACCTCTGCGTTGAGGACAGGCATCCAGTGCTCTGGACTTGCTCTTTGCCTTGATGATTTCTCTACCTTTTCTTACTAATTGCTGAATTGTAGGCATTCTAACCTTATTTATTTGGGACGGCAAAGGTAGAATCCCTTACCGAAAAAACAAAATTAAATTCTAAACTTTCCACATCCACTGGTGCAGATCCTCTGCCTTTCCTTCCCGGATGGCAGTCAGACGTTCTTTTACGGCTTTTGCAATGGGGCTGTTATCCACATTAAATGTCATCTGAAACTCTTTGTACTTCAATTCTTTAACCATTGCAATTACAGCAGCAGTACCGGTTCCGAAAACCTCCTGTAACTGTCCCTTTCCATATGCAGCCAGGAGTTCATCTATATTAATTCTGCGCTCTTCAACGGGCAGTCCCATTTCCTTTAATACCACCATTACACTGTCGCGGGTCACCCCATGTAAAATGGTTCCTTCCTCCAGGGAAGGTGTTACCGCTACCCCGTTAATAATAAAGAACACATTCATCATTCCCACTTCCTGCAGCCATTTGTGTTCAAACGCATCGGTCCAGAGCACCTGGTCGTAGCCCTGCTTTTGTGCTTCGGTAACAGCCAGCATACTGCCTCCGTAATTCCCGGCATTTTTGGCAAAACCTACCCCTCCCGGCGCAGCACGGGTATAGTGCTCCTCTACCAGGATCTTCATAGGTGCGGCAAAATAGGGTCCGGTGGGACTCAAAATGATCAGAAATTTATAGGTAGCGGATGGACGAACCCCCAGCATGGAATCAGTAGCGAACATGAAAGGACGGATATACAACGAATGGTCCTTAATGGCAGGGATCCAGTTCTTATCAAGCGCAATCAGTTTACGCATGCCTTCCATAAAGATTTCCTCCGGAACTTCCGGCATATTCATCCGGACAGCAGATGTATTAAATCGTCTGAAATTGTCGAAAGGTCGAAAAATAAAAGCCTTGCCCTCTGCATCACGGTAGGCTTTAATACCTTCAAAAATGGCCTGACCATAATGAAGGGCTGCAAGGGAGGGTTCCAGACTAAGGGCCTGGTAAGGCCTGATCTGCACAGACTTCCACTCACCATCCGCATATTCCGCTTCCAGCATATGATCTGTAAAATATCGGCCAAACGGGAGGTTTTCCAAAGGTGTATCACTCAGTCTGCTCCGGTCAACTTTCGTAACCGGTATATCGAATGCTGCAATCATATTTGGTACATTTGCTGCAAAGAAACAATGATTTTGCTGGGTAGCCAAACCATCCGGCCAAAATCACTAACAATTGTTAGTAAAAAATACCACAAGTTTTCATGTCGTTAAACTCGATTCGACTAACCCAGCACCAGGTAGCCGATTTGTATCCGGAAAGTCTGGTACTGACAACTGATATCGCTTCCACAAAAGGCAGGGCTGAAGATTTACCTGTAATTGAGGAAAAATCCGGCGGATGGGAAAAAACACCCATTCAGCCTGAAGTGTCCATTCAGTTCCTGGGCAAGAACAATCGGAACCTGGCGATCCTGGTATTTTATCCTGATACCGTTCATATAGCCGAAGCCTCACTGGAATTCCTCAGTTCTGTATTAAAAGCCTGCCAGCTAACCCTCGCCGATGTAGCCATTGTAAATATGGCAAGGCAAAACCCTGGATTTGAGCAGTTGCTAAAGGAACTGGCTCCCCGGCAAATGCTCTGCTTTGGGCTGCCTCATCCGGTTGTGGGCTTACCTGCAGGTTTGCCGGTATTGACTCCACAGCCTATTCTGGATTTAAAATTGATGATAGCCCCCTCCCTGGAAGAACTGAACCAGCAAACTGAGGCAGTGAAACCGCTGAAAAGAATGCTGTGGGAAGGATTGAAAACCATGCTGGGCATATAGCCTAAAAGAAACAATATGGAACTGATATTCGCTACCAATAACCTCCATAAAATTGCTGAAATCCAACCCTTATTACCTGCCACCATCCGTCTGAAAACACTTAAGCAGGCTGGAATTGAACAGGAGATACCCGAACCTCATGATAGCCTGGAAGCAAATGCCAGTGAAAAATCGAGGGTGATACATTCAATTACTGGCGTCAACTGTTTCAGTGAAGACACCGGATTAGAAGTAGTGGCACTAAATGGGGCTCCAGGCGTCAAAACAGCCCGGTATGCCGGTTCAAGTGCAGGGGCAAAAGAGAATATAAACAAGTTGTTGGATGTACTCCGGAATGAAAATGATCGCCGGGCCCGGTTCAGAAC
>JAGKTB010000141.1:0-3407 GCA_018993145.1 Flavihumibacter sp. | reverse complement strand
CGCCGAAAGAAAGAAGATCGTGGAGGATGTATTGGATAAAATGGTCATTATGCATCGCCGCAATCACTATCCTCAGCAATTATCCGGCGGACAACAACAAAGGGTAGCGGTAGCAAGGGCCGTTGTGAATAATCCCAAACTAATACTTGCGGATGAACCGACCGGAAACCTCGATTCCTCTAATGGTAATGAAGTAATGCAACTGCTAACAGACCTGAACGAGCAGGGCACCACGATCATCATGGTAACCCACTCCGAACACGATGCCCGCTATAGCCATCGCATCGTCAGGATGCTGGATGGCCAGACAGTTATGGAAAACATCATGGTCTAACACCCGTCGGGTAAACGTAATGTCAACAATGCTTTTCAACTATTTTAAACTGGCGTATAGAAACCTGCTCAAAAACAGGTTCTTCACTTTCCTGAATATTACCGGGTTATCCATCGGCATGGCTGCAACCCTGCTTATTTTCCTTTGGGTGTATAGTGAGCGTTCCTGGGACAAAGACAATGAAAAATACAACCGGATTCACCATGTAATGGTTAACCGGAATTTTAATGGGGAGATTAATACCGGGAACGATATGATGTTTCCCCTTCCGGCAGCAGCCATGACTGCGATACCCGAAGTGGAAAAAGCAAGTGTAACGGGTTTCCCATCTACAGTACTGCTGACAGTTGGAGATAAAAAACTGAACCGGCAATCAGTGACCACAACTCCTGAGTTCCTGGATATTTTCACTGTTGAATTCCTGGAAGGTGAACCAGCTGGATTGCAGGATCCGGATGGCATTTTGGTTACAGAATCGACCGCTCGTAGCCTGTTTAACCGTATCAATATTGTAGGCGAAGCGGTGAAATTAAATACTGACCGTACAGTTTATGTAAAAGCAGTTGTAAAAGATCCGGCGCGAACCAACACGGTTCAATTTGACCTGCTCCAATCCTTTAACCCCTCCGCGCAATGGGTAAAAGATGCACAATCTGATTGGGTAAATTGCGGCAACCGTGTTTTTTTCCTGCTTCGGCAAGGTGCTGATAAAAAATCAGTGGAAGCCAAAACACTGGCATTGATCAAACAAAAAACCGGCTCTGAAAATCCTACTACTCGCGGGGAGATCATACTTCATCCCATGAATAGGTGGCGGTTATACGAAGAATTCCGGGAAGGTATAAATACAGGCGGAAGGATTCAATATGTGCAACTTTTCACCTGGATTGCAATAGTGATTTTATTGATTGCCTGTGTTAATTTCATGAACCTTTCTACTGCCAGATCAGAAAAAAGAGCTAAAGAAGTAGGCATCCGGAAAACATTGGGTTCCATGCGCAAGCAGCTGGTATTTCAGTTTATTGCAGAATCCGTACTAATGGCAATTGCTTCTTTCCTGGTTGCCGCATTAATAGTTTGGATCACGGTTCCACCCTTTAGCAGTCTTTTGAATCAACCCATCCGTTTACCATTCCAGGATCCTTATTGGTGGCTACTTGGAGGAGGCGTTGTATTGTTAACTGGAATCATCGCAGGCAGTTACCCCGCATTTTATCTGTCTGGATTTAATCCTGTAAAAGTGCTGAAAGGTAGTTTTTCAAGGGGAAAATCCAACCTCACACCACGTAAAGTATTGGTTACGGCACAATTCACGATATCCATCCTGCTGATTTCTGCAACCTTATTAATCTATCAGCAAATCAACTTCGTACAGCAAAGAGACCTTGGTTACAAACAGGAAAACCTGCTTATGGTGAACTCTTCAGCACAGTTAGACCGGCAGCTCTCTGCTTTTAAAAATGAACTGTATGCAACAGGATGGGTGGAATCTGTCAACCGAACCGGCAACCAGATAACAGATCTTTTCGGTTATACATCCGGTATTCGAATGAGTGGTATGTCACAATCAGATAACCTGGTGATTGGTTTTATGTTCACGGATGCCGATTTTGCAAAAACAGTACAGGCAAAAGTGCTGGACGGTCGCGACTTCCTGGCAAGTGATACACACCAGGTAATTTTCAACAAAGCGGCAATCGAAGTAATGGGTATTAAAGAGCCCATTGGTAAGGAGATTGAATGGGCTGGAAGAACCAGAAGAATTGTCGGAGTTATTGATAATATGGTAATCAACTCCCCCTATGCCGCACCAGACCCCATGATTCTGGTACAAGGTGGCGGATGGGCAGGCCGTATCAATATCCGGTTTAAAGAAGGAGTCGATATTAAAAAAGCAGTTGCAAAAATAGAACAACTGCACAATCAGTTCAGTCCTGATTACCTTTTTGAATACCGTTTTATTGATGACTTTTTCAACGAGAAATTCAATAATGAAAAACTGGTGGGAACCCTGGCTGTAATATTTTCAGGATTAGCCATTTTTGTTTGTTGTCTTGGTTTATTTGGACTGGTATCCTTCGCCATTGAGCGACGTAAGAAAGAAATCGGTATCCGAAAAGTCCTGGGAGCTTCTGTACAGCAATTGTTACTCCTTCTTTCCAAAGAGTTTGCCATTCTGATTGCCCTGGCTTTCCTGATTGCCATACCCATGACCTGGTGGATGATGAATGGCTGGTTGTCAAATTATGCGTACCGTATCAGCATCAATCCCTTTGTATTTCTGCTGGTGGCAGCTGCGGTGGCAATCATTGCATGGATTACCATAAGCCTGAATGCCTCCCGTACCGCTCTTAAAAATCCGGTTACCTCGTTGAGATCAGAATAGTGAGTGCCACCCAACCGGTGGATGAAACGACATAAAAATAATAACATGTTGACGAATCATTGGAAAATCGCTTATCGTAGCCTGGTAAAGAATAAATTCTTTACAACGCTGAATATTGTGGGACTTGCAGCAGGCCTCACTTGTTTTCTCTTGATCATGTTATATGTAACCAATGAATTGGGTTATGATCGCTATCATGAAAATTCAGATCGCATCTATCGGATCAATTCAGATATTGTAATGGGAGGAACAGAATTGAATCTGGCGGTTGCATCTGATCCAATGGGAGAATTATTAAAAAAAGACTATCCCGAAATCGAAGAGTATACCCGAATTTATAATAGTTCAGGTGCCAAAATGATCAAAAAGGGATCGGCATTTTTAAATGAACCTAAAGTAGCTCATGTAGACTCCACTTATTTCGATGTCTTTTCCGCAAAATCGGTGGCTGGAGATTTAAAAAATGCATTGGATGAACCCAACACAGTAGTCCTTTCCCGTTCCATGGCTGAAAAATATTTTGGAACTACAGATGTTATTGGGAAAAACCTTGAAACCAATGAAAATGGATCGACGCTTTACAAGATTACCGGAGTAATGGAAGATGTACCCAAACAATCTCATTATCGCCCAGACTTTTTGTTTGCCATGGAAAATTGCGGTTATCAGTTTGGACAAATCCTGAGC
>JAGKTB010000140.1:0-5111 GCA_018993145.1 Flavihumibacter sp. | reverse complement strand
GGAAGAAGGAGGAATGGAAGAAGGGACAAAGGAGGCGGGGGGTCTAGCGTTTGCCGGTGGGCAGGGTTTTGCGGGGGTCAAAACGGATGGCTTCCCCGATGCGCTTGAGCGCAATGCTCATCTGGGTTTCAACTGTTTTGATGGATACTTTCAGCAATTCAGCTACTTCCCGGTATTTGAGTTCATCTTCTTTTACCAGCTTGAAAATCAGTTTGCAGCGGGCTGGCAAACTGTTGATTGCTTCCGAAATCATTTTTTTCATTTCGGAGGTAATCAGCATACGCTCCGGATCATATTGCAGGGATTGCAACTCGATGGGCAACTCACTCAGATCGGTTACCATCACTTTATTGTGCCGGGTAATATAATTGATAGCCGTATTGCGGGTGGCGGTGTATAGATACAATTTAAGATTGCTGACATGTTCCAGGCGATTACGCTTTTCCCAGATGGTAATAAATACGTCGGATACTATTTCCTCTGCCGACTGCCGGGATTTGATAAAACCACTGGCGAACTGAAGAAGAGGAGGGAAAAATGCCATATACAACTCCCGATAGGCCTGTTGGTCGTTGAAACGCGCAATGCGTTCCTTCAGGTATTGTATTCTGGCAGGAGCAATCATAACTAGCAGCAGCAATTAAAAAGCAAAATCGAGGTATAAATGTACAATAATGAACCAGTTGCGGAATATTTTTTTCCGGAAGCCACAAATCGCCCGGGTTTTTATATTTTTGCGGCCTGCCAAACCATTTTTGGGATGGCCCTCGCAAGAGGAAGGGCCCTTAGCTCAGTCGGTTAGAGCATCTGACTCATAATCAGAGGGTCGCTGGTTCGAGCCCGGCAGGGCCCACTTGAAAAAGCACTTATGGAGGTATCTGTAAGTGCTTTTTTGTTTCAACCACCTCATACTATTACCAGTTTCGGGTAAATATTTCTGGGTAATTTTTTTTCGTATTAAACTTTCAGGAATGTGTTGTTGTAATCAAACTGACTTTTACCTATCCTATTAATTCAATACTTAAACCTTTAGATTATGAGAAATTTAGCACTAACACTCCTATTCGTTGCAGCAGGATTATTTGCACAAGCATCAACCGGAACAAATCCTGAAGACGTCAAAAAAGCACCGGAATTCCAGAAAGCCCTTTCCAATTTGAAACTGGAAAATTCAATCAACCCATTTGCTGTTCCCACACCTGTTCAACAGGAAGAGGCAAGCTGCACTGTTACTGTAGAAGTAAGCATTGGCTTCCTTGGAATCGGGGGAAAAGTTACCTGTTCAGCAACAGCTGATACCTGCCAGGAAGCAAGAAGTATGGTATCAGATTGTGGTAAAAAGAAAAAAGCTGTTCAGTAACTAATCCCGGATAGGTAAAAGTCATTTTTATCATTCAACTATGAAAAAATGACTTATCATACACATCTCAGCTTTTTGTGCTTTTTTATTAGTCTGGTCCTGTTTTCGACCAGGAGTTTCGCGCAAACCGCCACACAGGCCATCTACCAGTTATCACCAAGCGACAGCACCAAAACAGCTCAGTTATGGTGTTATGAAGATGGCAGTTCTTTCTATTTTCAAAACAGTCAGAAGGCAGGCACTGATACGTTGTATTGGGTATTTAATAAACCCGATGAACATAGTCTTTACTTCAAAGACTTTCAATTTTTCAACGGCAAAAAAACCTATCGCGATAGTTTGCCGGGGCCCATCTGGACTATCCATTTAGACAGTATCCGATTTTTAGATGGATACCAGGTCACGAAAGCTACTGCAAACTTTCGAGGACGTATCTATACTGCCTGGTATGATGAATCTGTTGATATCAAAACAGGTCCCTGGAAATTGAGCGGTTTGCCGGGACTTGTACGATTGGCCTATTCCGAAGATGGGTTTGCCTATTTCTATTTAAGAAATCTAACCAGGAATAAGACTTCACCTGGCTCTCCTGTACTGCCGCCAATAAGTGCCTCCTACCAGGATTTCACAACCGATGTTAAAAACTGGCTGGAGGAAAGCAACCAGAAATTCATGCAATCTTACAATAAAGGCAAAAAGAAACATGCAAAAGCCAGTGCAGTGAAATACGCTATTAACCTGATCGAAAAATTACATGATCCGTTTATTCATCCTGCTATTATTGCCGGTTGTGTTGAAAAGCCAGCCTGTTCATATCGTTTCCTATGAACTTGATTACAATTTCGCATTTGACACATCCGATGCAAAAGTGATACTTCGGTTAAAAGGAGACCTGAATGTGTTGCCTGATGGACGTTCTGTATTTTTCCAGGTACAGGACAGGGAATACAATGCCTCAGTACTGATGAACAATCATCAATTCATGATGGAAGACAGCATCATGTACATACTGAAAAATCCGGCATCCAATCAACTCTATTTTAAAGACTTCACACCAGTTGCCATGGACAAATGGATTGCAGATAGTTTGCATCCTTTCAGTTGGGATATCAGTAATGATACCTTACACGAAGGAGGGGTTGTATTACAGAAAGCAAGCACCCGGTTCCGCGGCAGGTTGTATACGGCCTGGTTTAATCCGGAAGTACCCATTCCAAACGGACCCTGGAAATTTGGCGGACTACCCGGACTCATTTATCGGGTATCAGATGAACACCGTTTTTTTGTTTATCGGTTAACCGGCATTGTTACACAAGCTGCAGCCACAGCTTCGTATAAAACGCCGAAGAAACCAATACTTTCTATTGAAAAATATGCACAGCTAACAGATCGCTGGTTAAAAAGGTACATCGTGGACCTCAAAGCAGCGGATGCCGCCTGTGAATCCTGCACCACTGAAATCAAACATTTTGAACAACTGGAATATTTCAACTAAACAGTTGTACACTGTATGGCTCTATGTTTTATTGTTCCTGGTTATTTTTATACCGGGAGCAACCAGTATTGCTCAAACCTTACCCATCAAGATCAAAGGAAGACTTACCAATGCAAAAGGAGAACCGGTTGTAAATGCGACCATCCAGGCCTTTCAAAAGGAACAGTTAATTGGATGGAGTATCTCAAAAACAAGTGGCCATTTTGAACTCAGCATCTCAGCAAAAACTGAATTACAAATGCATATATCCCATATCAATTATGAAAAAAAACTGATTACTTTAAATGGTCCGGCATCTGAAAACCTGGACCTTGGAATTATTCAGCTCACAGAACAAAAACGAATACTGGATACAGTAATCGTAGCCAAAAAAGATCCGGTAAAAATATCCGGTGATACCATCATTTACAAGGCAAAACCATATCTGTCCCAGGAAACCCGGGTTGTAGAAGACCTGCTCAGAAAATTACCGGGCATCCAGGTAAGTGAAGATGGCAGAATCAGTTTTCAGCATACGGAAATCAAAAAAATTCTGATTGATGGAGCGGATCTGGCAGGCAATGGCTATCAGCTCATCAGTAAAAACCTGGCTGCCGAAACGATTGAAAATATTGAGTTAATTCGCAACTTTTCAGAGAACCGGTTATTGGCTGCATTTGAAAAGTCGGGAGAAGCAGGTATCAACTTAACCCTGAATAAAGAATATGCAACCTCTGTTTCAGGTAATCTAACCCTGGGAGCCAGCTCAGATAAACGGTATCAGTATAAAGGAACCCTGCAGGCTTTCGGGAAAAAACTAAAACTGATCAGCCTGGCCGAATCGAATACAACCGGGAATTTCTTACAGGGATCTATTCAGTCTGGATTTAATAGTCATTATAAAGAAGGAACTGTCACCTCCCCCTTTATGAACAGTTATCAAAACCAGCTATTACAACCAGAATTGATCACACCTCCCGGCCTGCCACTCCCCTATACGTACAATAATCGGGATCAGCAGGCCATGCTGACCCTTCATGCCAAAGGCAAAGCCAACAATGGATTCCGACTTACAGGCGGTTTTTTCAGAAATGAGTATGAACTCAGGCGACAGGGAGCAGATCAATACCGCCTGGCGGATGGATCGGGATGGACCCTCAATAGCAAGGAAGCATTGCTGCCGGGTGAAAAACTGGCCGGACTAGAAACCGCCTATGTGCTGGACAGGAATCGTTCAGCAGTAACTGAAATCAAAGCAAATGCAATGGTGGCAGCCAATTCAACCGGATATCGCTCCTTCCTGTCTGGTGCTCTTACAGATACCACCGTTTCCGATTACAGCAACCGCATCCGGTACTTTGAAGCTCGGATGCATCATACCAAAGCATGGAGAAGCAACCGGCTTTTTCAACAGGAAGTATATTTGACAAGCGCTCCCTCACATGATGAGCTGCAGCTGCGCACAGCCAGGTTCAATAGTCTGCTTGGTACAAATGAGGGAATCAATGAGCTTATCAGCAGCACGCGGCAAAACCGGATAAAGGCGGGCTCCAACTCAGCAATAAAAATCAAAAAGAACGCAACCATATGGACAACCGGGTTAACTACCGATTTGGAAAATGTTCGTCCGGCTGGCTTTCAATCCCTTCATTTTTTTAACCTGAAAGCATATGCGGGATCCAGCTACCAGTTGAATAAAAAAGAAAGGATTGGTTTCAGCATGCAACCGGGATTTCTGATACCATCCGTAAACGCCAGCAGTGCGTCTATTTATTTTACGCCCTCCTTAAGCATCGATTATTACAAGGAAATCAACTCCTCTGCGGGACTGGGCATGCAGTATAGTTTTGAAAGAAAAAGACCCGATCCAATTTATTTCTGGGGCGATAGCCTGGTGAATTCCATCAACAGTATTCACCTGGAGGCAACCCGCTTTCAACCTGTTTCCAGCCATGAGTTGCTATTTAATTTTTATTCCCTCAACTTCTCGAGCCAACTAAGCAGTAATGGTCGTGTGTTGATAGGTTATAGTCCGGCTGATTACAGCTGGGCCAGCTTACAGCAACCGGAATTCAGCTACCTGCAACCCACTTTATTATCAGATCATTGGAAGGCGTTGGCATCTTACTCACTCGGATTGCCTATCCTTGCTTTGCAATCCAAAATTGAATACGGATTCAGTTTTGTTTTCCGGAACATGCCCGCATTGCTCAACCAGGAGCGCATCCATTATACAATGGGAAGTTTTGAACAGTATGTATCACTTCAATCAGGATG
>JAGKTB010000139.1:0-3817 GCA_018993145.1 Flavihumibacter sp. | reverse complement strand
CCCACTCATCTCCCTCCTTCACTGCTGTGGTACGCATATTGCCAGCATCCCTACCGGTATTTGCTTCTGTTAACCCCCAGGCTCCAATCCATTCGGCGGTTGCCAGTTTGGGAAGGAAGCGCTGCTTCTGTTCATCGTTCCCGACAGGTAAAATATGCCCCGTACAAAGTGAGTTATGAGCAGCCAAACTTAAACCCACAGATCCGCAAACCCGGGCGATTTCCGAAATAATTGCCACATACTCAAAATAACTAAGCCCGGCTCCCCCATACTGCTCAGGTACCAGTACACCCATGAGGCCCAATTGCCCCATGTCCTTAAATACCTGGAGTGGGAACTCCTGCGACTCATCCCATTTCATCACATTGGGTAATATATGCTGGCGGGCAAATTCCCGGGCCGTTTGCGCAACCTGTTCAGTTAATTCCTGGCGTTCAAAATTCATAGAGAATCAGCTTGTTGTTCTTAGTTCATGAATAACGCAAACTAAGTCTATTTCTGCTAAACTAACAAGTGTTAGTTATTTAAATTCACAATATGGCCCTAATTTCTTCAACAAGTTAGTATCGACCAGGTGAATTTTGCCCAGATCGCTCATTTCCCGAAAGGCCCCGTTGCTATTTCTGTATTGAACAATTGCCTGCGCCAGTTTCCACCGGATATACGGATGCCGGGCCATTTCCTCCATGGTTGCAGCATTGGGATTCAGTTTTCGAACGGCAACACCATCCAGCTCCAGTTGTGGCAACAGTTGCTGGAAGACCGAATCAGCCAATCCATACACTTCTTTAATCTGTTCGACCCTGACAAAACCTCCCAAAGCATTTCTATAACTCAGGATCCGACCCGATAATTTTGGACCAATCCCCGGCAGGGCCAGCCAGTCGAGACTGTCTGCCTGGTTGATGCGAATCATCTTTGATTTGAAGCCGCCAGGTTTCCTGTTTCCGTACTCAGTAGAATTAAAACGGCTGTCAACTTTATCCAATACCCGTTGAGATGAAGGATCCTGGTTTCCACCTCCAAATGAATTGGTGACAGGTATTGCCACGCCAGTTCCAGATTCCAGCCTCACCATTGGTATCAACCGGTCAGCCAACTGTTTCGGCATTCCATAAATCCGATATAAATCTTCTCCCGATCGAAACTTCCCTCCTTTCTCCCGGTATTTAAGAATGGTTCCAACGGTTTTAGGAGGCACGCCCAACTTTCGCCAATCCAACTCAGTAGCAAGATTCGGATTAAAAGGAAATAACGCTCCGGAAAATGGCCGACCCTTTTCAAACGATCGCTCATAGGCAGAGGAAGCAATTCCTTCCTGGGTTGAAAATTCCTTACGATCAAACAAACTACCCCGCTGCCGTAAAAGATTTACTGTATCAGCTCGCGACTTTTCCAACAAACGAACGATCAGACTATCTGGTACCGCCACCGGAGCCTGAGGAGCTGCTGGCCAATAATAGGGCACCACTTTAATAGCCAGTATAACAGCAAGCAAAATCAGTATCCCGATACGTTCATTTTTGGAAAAATGCAGATAATCCCTGACCCACGCTTTCCATCCTTTCTTTTTCATACCACAACCTACTACTTAAGACAAGCCAGGTCAAGCGTGAAAAAACGGTATTATACCTGTACACTTAACCCGTCGTAGGCGAGCTGGATTCCAGCGGGCAAACTGGCATTGATGAGTTCGTGCAGTCCCAACTGGTGACTGATATGCGTAAAATAAGCGTTGGGTACTTTCAGTTCCTGCACTACCGCAACAGCCTCAGATAAAGTGAAATGAGAAATATGTTTTTCATGGCGCAGCGCATTCAGCACCAGGTGACTGCTACCCCGGATCTTGTCCATTTCATCTGGATCAATCCGGTTGGCATCTGTGATGTAGGTAAAATTGCCAAACCGGAAACCAAGTACCGGCATCCGCATATGCCAAACCAGGATAGGCGTAACCGTTATATCTCCCACTGTGAATGAATCCATATCAATCTGGTTGATCTGAATCTCCGGCACCCCGGGATACCGGGTCTCTGCAAATGCGTAAGGAAACTCCCGGATGATATTCATCTGGGTCATTTCATTCGCAAAGATCTGCATGGGTTGCTGTGAAAAATAATTGTAAGCCCGAACATCATCAAGTCCGGCTATATGATCCTTATGCGGATGGGTGAACACAATTGCATCCAGCTTCCTGACCTTTGCCCTCAACATCTGGTATCGGAAATCCGGCGTAGAATCCACCACCAGCGTAGTTGTGGCCGATTGCACAAGGATACTTGATCGCAGCCGGTTATCCCGTGGATCAACTGACCGGCACACCTCGCAATCGCAGGCGATCATCGGCACCCCACTGCTGGTACCGGTTCCTAAAAATGTTATGGTTAAGGGACTGGACAGGATAAAATCTTAAGCTTGATTGGAATCCGTAGCAGCATCATCGGAGGCAGCCAGGCGGTGACGTTCAATAATATCAAAATAGGTCTTTTTGGCTTCCGGACTCAATTCCTCCGGATTCACCTGCAATTGTGGAACCAGATCCATCATGGTATTGATCTTTCCCTCCAATTGCAGGAATTTATTCAGGACCACCACCTTCTTTTGTTCAAGGATACAATAGCCGCTCTGGAAGGTACCGCGTTCCATTCGAACAATATACCCTGCTTCTTCCAGCACCTGTTCAATCTTGTTTAGTGTAGCCTGTGTGTACTTCATATGCCTGTCAAAATACAAAAATACCGAAACCCGCTGGCCGGGCCCCTTATTTACTGCACATTTTGATCACAGGCACGATCATCTCCTCCATGCTTACCCCTCCGTGCTGGAATGTATTACGATAATAATTTACGTAATGATTGTAATTATTTGGATAACAGAGATAACCATCCTCTTTAGCAAAAATGAAAGAAGAATTCACCGTAGGTACCGGCAATCCCGCTTCCTTCGGATCCCGAAATGCCAGCACTTCCCTGGGTTCATAATTCAGGTTACGCCCATGTTTATAGCGAAGGTTGGTGGTCGTCTGTTTATCACCCACCACTTTATGAGGGGTATTTACGCGGACGGAGCCATGATCCGTAGCCAGGATCAGGTTAATCTTTTTACCTGCAATTTTTTTCAATGCCTGAAAAAGGGGAGAGTGTTCAAACCAACTGGCCGTAATGCTGCGATAACTGATCTCATCGCTTGCCAGCTCCTTCAACACTTCCATTTCCGTTCTTGCATGACTGAGCATATCCACAAAATTGTAGACGATCACATTCAGGTCGTTGCTAAGTAAATTATGAACGTTGCTCACCAGTTCATTACCCGCCTGGTGATTCACCACCTTGATATAACTGTATTTAATGTTGTCTTTCTTTAATCGTTTCAACTGCCCTTTGAAAAATATTTCCTCCTGCAGATTTTTTCCACCTTCCTCTTCATCGTTTTTCCATAAATCTGGAAAGGATTTTTCAATTTCTGATGGCATTAGTCCCGCGAAAATTGCATTCCTGGCATACTGAGTAGCAGTTGGCAATATGCTGTAAAACGTATCCTCTTCAAGTATCCGGAAATAACTTGCAAAAATTGGCTGTATCGCTTTCCACTGGTCAAATCGCAGGTTATCGATCAAAATAAAAAAAGTTGGTACTCCCGGCTCCAGGTGCGGCAACACCTTAAACTGAAAAACTGTATTGCTCATTATAGGCGCATCACTCGATTTGGGATGTACCCAGTTTACATAATTCTTACTGACAAATTTGCAAAACTCATTATTCGCTTCTTTTTTTTGTGATAGTAAGATCTCCTGCATTTCCGGACTATCACTTTTTTC
>JAGKTB010000138.1:0-8463 GCA_018993145.1 Flavihumibacter sp. | reverse complement strand
AAAGCCGGTCGGGCCTTGGGTTTCGGTATATAAAAACAATTATACGCGGCGCTTTTTCGGAGGACGACAACCGTTGTGTGGTAACGGAGTAACGTCTTTGATCATTACCACTTCGATACCCGACTGACTCAGGGAGCGGATAGCTCCTTCACGGCCGGAACCAGGACCTTTCACGAATACGTCAACACGCTTCAAACCGGCATCCAGAGCGGTTTTGGCGGCATCAGCAGCAGCCATCTGAGCAGCATATGGAGTGTTCTTTTTAGAACCTTTGAATCCCATTTTACCGGCAGAAGACCAGGAAATAACCTGACCATTTTTGTTTGTCAGGGAGATAATGATGTTGTTGAAAGTGGCTGAGATATGAGCATCACCATATGCATCCACCTTCACTACTCTTTTTTTGGCAGCGGCTTTTGCGCTGTTTTGTTGTTTTGCCATTACTTAGATAATGAGGTAATCTTTAAAAAAATTTCCTGGTTCACCTGAGCCAGGACGGCACCGCTCCTCCCCCTCCTAAGACCGGATCCGGATGCGGTAGCTCTATGTCTTACTTCTTAGGAGCTTTTTTCTTACCAGCAACTGTTCTACGCTTTCCTTTACGGGTGCGGCTGTTCGTTTTGGTACGCTGACCACGAAGCGGCAACCCTTTACGGTGACGTAAACCACGGTAACAGGCGATATCAAGCAAACGCTTGATGCTCATCTGAACCTCAGAACGCAACTGGCCTTCCACTTTCAGTTCATCGGTAATGAAGTTACGGATAGCCGCTAATTCATCATCGTTCCACTCATGCACCTTCTTATCATGACTGATTCCAGCCTGATCAAGAATTTGCTTGGCGGTAGAACGACCGATTCCGAAGATGTAGGTCAGGCCTATTTCGCCTCTTTTGTTTTTTGGTAAGTCAACACCGGCAATACGAGCCATAATCTGATTCTATTTTCAATTTTACAAATGACTGACAAATGCAAAGCTGGGATTAACCTTGTCTCTGCTTGTAACGTGGGTTCTTCTTGTTAATCACATACAGCCTTCCCTTCCGACGCACTATTTTGCAATCGGCGCTGCGCTTTTTGATGGATGCACGAACTTTCATGATGCTTATGTTATTTATATCTAAAAATAATCCTGCCTCTAGTCAAATCGTACGGACTCATCTCCACACCTACCTTATCACCAGGCAGAATCCGGATATAGTGCATTCTCATTTTTCCTGAAATTGTTGCCAGAATTTCGTGTTCATTCTGAAGCTTCACTTTGAACATCGCGTTCGAAAGTGCTTCCACAATAATTCCATCCTGTTTAATGAGTGCTTGTTTTGCCATACAGATTTTGGGAGCGCAAAGATAGTATTAATATTAGTTAAAATGAAAAAAATGGGAAAAAAACCCCAATTTATTGAAAATAAAGGAGGAATGGAAGACGGAAAATGGGAAAAAAGGACATCTTTTGTCCAGTCTTCCATTCCTCCCTCCTCCATTCCTCCCCTTTCCTTTCTTCCCTACCTCCCCAACTCCACCTTAGTCATATCATAATAATGATTCTGGAGTTCGTGCACGAAGAGTGGCTGCTTGATGTGGCGGCGGTCTTCGCGGTACCAGATCTCAAAATCCTGGAAACCATCTTTTTCTGTCATCAGGATCCGGAAAGGGCCTTTTTTATACTTGATCCAGCCGTCGCCCGGAATCTCTTTCTCAAATCCAAATTTTGTCAACTGGTTTTCGTCAAGTGGAATCGGACGAAGCTCTTCCGGCTTAAACCAAAAATCCTGCACCTCGGTCTGAACACAGACCTCCTTGTCTTCCCGGTTCAGTTCATTTACGATTCCTTCCCAAAGTTCCCCCTCATATTCCGCCAGCACATAATCTCCTGGTTTGATTTGATTGAATTTGATCATATGGCAGATAATTTTAGGAGTAATATAAGGAAAAAGTGAGACGTGAGAATGGAAGAGGGAGAAAAGGAAGAGGGAAGAAAGGGAGATAGAACAACAATTCATCAAAAATCAGTCATTTCAGTTCTCACTTTTCACCTTTCACCTTTCACTTCTTCACTCCGCCCAACTCATCGTATACCCCAAATTCTCTATTTCCAGGGCGGTTTTGGTGAGTTGGAGGGGATGGAAGGTATCCACCATCACAGCCAGTTCCCCGGTTTCCTTTTTGCCGATGCTTTTTTCCACAGCTCCGGGGTGCGGGCCATGCGGGATGCCTGCCGGATGCAGGGTGATCATCCCCCTGGTAACATTTTTCCGGCTCATAAAATCACCGTCGACATAGTAAAGCAACTCATCCGAATCGATATTACTATGATTATAAGGAGCCGGGATAGCCTCGGGATGATAATCGTATAAACGTGGTACAAAGGAACAAACCACAAAATTGTGGGCTTCAAAAGTCTGGTGAACCGGCGGCGGCTGGTGTACCCGTCCGGTTATGGGTTCAAAATCGTGGATACTGAAAATGAAGGGATAACAACAACCATCCCAACCCACCACATCAAAGGGATGATGCCCGTAATGCAATCCATACAGCACCCCTTTCTTTTTTGCTTTGATCAGGAAATCACCTGCTTCATCAATGGTGACCAAGTCCTGGGGCGGCCGGATATCGCGCTCACAAAAAGGTGAATGTTCAAGCAATTGACCATATTTGGACATATACCGCTTGGGATAACGTATCGGACTAAAGGACTCGACAATAAAAAGCCTGTTGTCGGTTGTGGCAAAATCAATCTGATAAATAGTACCCCGCGGCAGCAGGATATAATCGCCATAAGAAAAAGGAAGTTTGCCATATTGGGTCAGCACCACGCCGGAACCTTCATGCACAAAAATCAGTTCATCAGCATCCGTATTCTTGAAAAAATAATCGGTTGTGCCTTTACGGGGAGAAGCCAGCACGATATGGCAATCATTATTCACAAGAATGGCTTTCCGGCTTTCCAGGTAATCATCCGCAGGAGGAATTTTAAATCCTTCAAAACTGCGATGCTGCAGCATTTTTTCTTCCGCTATTTCCGGCATCACTGAAACAGGCGGATCAGTACGGATGATCTGGGTTGGCAGATGACAGTGATACAATATGGAATAATCGTTGGAGAATCCTTCCGTTGAAAAAAGTTGCTCAGAATAGAGGGTTCCATCCGGCTTTCTAAACTGTGTATGACGTTTATGGGGAATGTTTCCCAGTGTATGATAATGTGGCATAAATCAATCGTGGTACGAAAGTACAAAATCCTATTTTTACCCATGACCCGAATTGCGCTTTTGTCTGATACACATGGTTATCTCGATCCCCAGGTATTTATACATCTTTCCAACTGCGACCAGGTTTGGCATGCCGGAGATTTCGGCAGTCTTCAATTAGCCAAGGAACTGGAGCAGCAATCTGGTCTGCCGCTAAAAGGAGTGTTTGGCAATATCGATGGTACTGATATCCGCTCGGTTTATCCGGAGGAAAACTGTTTCACCTGTGAACAGGTAGTGGTATTTATGAAACATATTGGTGGTTATCCGGGGCGTTATGCTCCAGGGGTAAAAGCAAGATTGAAGGAAACAAAGGCCGGTTTATTTATCTCCGGACATTCACATATTTTAAAAGTGCAATTTGATCCTGAATTGCACTGTCTTCATATGAATCCGGGTGCTGCGGGCAAACAGGGATGGCACCAGGTGAGGACAATGATCCGGTTTGAAATCCAGGATAAAGAGATGCGAAATTGTGAAGTGATCGAACTCGGCAAGCGGGGCTGATATCCGGAATTTGATGTAACTTTTACTCCTAACTAACAGCTATTCTATGTCTAACAGTATCAACCGGCGAAACTGGCTGAAACAGTCCACACTGGCAGCACTAAGTATTACTGCTTCCCTTAACAGCCTGGGCGGTGAAGATTATCTGCCTAAAGACCTTGGTCAATTCCTGCCCAATTCCAACCCATCGCTGATCAACCTGGGCTCCAATGAGAACCCTTATGGATTATCACCCCTGGCCAAAAAAGCGATCAGTGAATTGATCGGGCAGGCCCACCGCTATCAGTATAATATCCCGCATGTACAGGAGTTCAGAAAACAGCTGGCTGATTATTATGGGGTAACTACAGACCACCTGCTGCTGACACCCGGCTCCGGAGAAGCGCTCAACCTGCTGGCCCGTCATTATTCAAAAGGCAACCTGGTAACCGCCACTCCAACATTTGGAATCCTTCCCAATACTGCGAAAAAAATCGGTGTCCAGGTAAAGGAAATTGCGTTGGATGGTCAACAGGTGCACGACCTGGAAGCCTTGTCCAGAGCTATTGATGCTGAAACCGCCCAGGTATATATCTGTAATCCGGCGAATCCCACCGGCACGGTATTACATCCTGACAAACTGAAAGCATTTTGTGAAGAAGCAAGTAAGAAGACAGTAGTCACGATTGATGAAGCCTATATTGATTTCCTGGATGCGCCTTATAATGAGTCGATGCTTTCCCTGGTAAAAAAAGGGAATAAGAACATTGTTATCATCCGGACTTTCTCCAAAATTCACGCCATGGCGGGCATGCGGGTAGGTTTTATACTGGCTGATCCATCGACAATCAAATCCTTACAGGAAAACTATTTTGGCAACAGCAATTTCTGTATGAATGCGCTTTCATTAACAGCTGCGATGGCCAGCCTGAAAGACACCAGTCACAGTATTCAATCCAAAAAACTGAATGCGGCAGCCCGACAGTATACAGAAGAAGCGTTAAAGCGTTCAGGCTTTACCGTTATACCTTCCTACACCAATTTTATTTTCTTTCATCTCAAACAATATAAAGGTGATTTTGCCGCAGATATGCTGGCGAAGAACATTGTGTTGAGATCAAGTGAATTGCCGGATGGCAAATGGTGCAGGGTAAGTATCGGCACGCTGGAAGAAATGAAAGCCTTCCTCAAAACCATGGAAGGCATGAAATTCACCTAATATAAAAGCCCCCGATCACATCGTAATCGGGGGCAATTCCTAATTCATAATTCACAATTCCTAATTCTTAATTGGCCAACCATCCTCTTCCCAGTTCTTCCCGGAATGGCCAGGGAACAAGGAGCAGAATGAGCAGCAGAGCTGCAACGAAAAGGCCAAATGCTTTCTTATGTTCTACAGCGCCGGCAGTTGCAGGTTTTCCTTTAGAGCGTCCAACAGTGATCAGTGCAATCACCACCAGCATTCCTACCATGTGCTCAACTGCGAAGAAACGTTCCGCGGAAGACTTCATCACTTCTCCAAAACCTTTGGCCTGGATGAGTTTTAATCCCCATGGACCTACAAACCACTGGTACAAACCAACCAGCAGGGTGATATGCGCTGAGATCATTAAGAACAGATCTACTTTTCTGTCTGCGGCAGTATAACCTGCTTTTTTGCTCATGCCGGTATAATGGCGATAAATGGCAACCAGCAACAGGATCAGGATGATCCAACGTAAAAAACTGTGTAAATGCAAAAGTCCCGTGTACATATTCTTTGGTTTTGATGATTCAATTATTCCACCCAGTCTGCTACAAATATATTCGTATCGCGCGTACCACCATTATTTCGGTTACTGCAGAATACAATTTTTTTACCGTCATAGCTGAACATGGCGAAGGCGTCAAAGCCTTTATCGCGACTGATCTTGACCCGGTTACTGCCATCTCCATTCATCATGTACAGGTTAAAAGGAAATCCCCTGCGGTATTCATGGTTGGAAGCAAAGAGAATGCGTTTGCTATCGGGCATAAAGATGGGTGCCCAGTTAGCTTGTCCCAGGCTGGTAATTTGTTTGATATCGGAACCATCTGCGTTCGCAGTAAACACTTCCATATTGGTAGGTGCTACCAGGTGTTCGGCCAGTAATTCTTTATAGGAGGAGATTTCTTCGGCTGTTTTCGGGCGGCTTGCTCTCCAGATGATTTTTTTACCATCCGGACTGAACCAGGCTCCCCCATCGTATCCGATATCATGGGTGATGCGCTTCTCTTTTCCGGTTTTCAGATCCATGATGTAGAGTTCCAGATCCCCATCCTTATCGCTGGTATAAATCATTTTTTTACCATCCGGTGAAATGGTGGCTTCTGCATCATATCCTTTGGCATTGGTCAGTTGCTTAACTATAACGCCATTGGTATCTGCAAGGAAAATATCGTAGGAAGGGTATAAAGGCCAGATATATTTGTTGCCATATTTGGAACGATCCGGAACCGGGGGGCAATCTTTTGAACCCAGGTGCGTGGATGCATACACGAAATGTTTGCCATCCGGTAACCAGTAAGCACAAGTGGTTCTGCCTGTTCCGGTACTTACCAGTTTAGGCACAAAAGGCTCTTCCGGTTTTGTAGGAATTTTACCAATATAAATCTGATCACAGGGAATACCTTCTTTGGCATAGGTTTTCTGAAAAATCAGGTATTTGCCATCGTAACTGAAATAGGCCTCCGCATTATCCCCACCAAAAGTCAGTTGACGAAGATTTTTAAAATGTGTCTCTTCCGGATAATGTAAGGTGTCAGAAATTGGTGCAGATTTATTCCTGAGGGGGGTCCTCTCTTTGGAAAAAAAACCTGAAATAACCGCCAATAAACCTGCGGTGATCCACGAAATCGAACTCATAATAGCAAGTATTTACCCGGCAAATGTATTGGTATAAACTCATTTTTACTGAAAACCATAGATTTGACAGATGAAATCATGGTTTGCCAGGTTACTATTGGGTGTTTGGGCAGTCAGCGCAGCCTGTAACAATTCGAATACTGAAAAGGAGGAAGTTGCTACCATCCTGACCCATCCACCCTATCAAAATATTACAGATAGTATTAATGAAGACCCAGACAATACGGCTTTATACCAGCGCCGGGCAGCCTTATTGCTGCAACAGGATGAACTTCAGCTGGCCCAGGCTGATCTGACAAAAGCATGGGAACTTCAACCATCAGAAGCAAGTGCTGAACAATTAGTGAATGTACTTTTTATGCTTGGAAACAATCGGGAAGCCATCCGTTTCCTGGAGGAACTGATTAAAAAGTATCCGGAAAACACAGGCTTTCAGCGACGCTTAAGCGAAGCATTGGTAAACAATGGAGCTACAAATGAAGCTATCCTGGCATACAACAACTTAATAGCCGAAGATTCTGCCAATTTCGAAGCCTGGTATGAGCGCGGATTGCTCTACCTGGAGCAAACAGATACTGCAGCTGCTATTCGCGACCTGGAAAATTCTTATAAGCTCCAGCCTTTATTACTAACCGGACTAACGCTGGCCAATATTTATGCAGAAAAAAAGAATGAGCGCGCATTGCTGTTGGCTGACCAGGCAATTGCTCGCGACAGTTTGGGCGAAATGGCCGACCCCTATTTCATCAAGGGAGTTTATTATGTGAATACAGGCAACAAAACAAAAGCGCTGGATCTTTTCAACAACTGTATCCGGATAAACTGGAAATTCCAGGAAGCCTATGTGGAAAAAGGCATCATATATTATGAAGCCAAGAACCTGGATGAGGCTTTGCAGCAATTTAAGCTTGCCGCCACCGTTACTAACACGTATCCGGAAGCCTATTACTGGCAGGGCCGGTGTTATGAAGCACTTGGCATGAAACAGGAGGCATTGCTCAATTATGGACGAGCCTATTCACTGGATAAAACTTTTAAGGAAGCCATTGAAGGTGCTGAACGGGTTGAAGGAAAAGAATAAATTTACTTACGGAATATTAACCAAGATGATCGTAGCCCCCTCTTTATTAGCCTCCAATTTTCTCCACCTGGAAGCAGAAGCACGCATGTTGAATGAAAGTGAAGCAGACTGGTTTCACCTGGATGTAATGGATGGAAGATTTGTAAACAATATCAGTTTCGGGCTACCCATTATACAGCAACTTCGAAAAACGACGCAGAAGTTATTTGATGTACACCTGATGATCGAAGAGCCCGAAAAGTATGCAGAAGCTTTTGCCCGAGCCGGGGCCGATATTCTGACTGTACATTATGAAGCCTGTCGGCATTTGCACAGGAATATTCAACAGATCCGCGACCTGGGGATGATTCCCGGTGTAGCCATCAACCCGCATACGCCGGTTCAGCTCCTGCAGGATATACTTCCGGATATCGGACTGGTGCTGGTGATGAGTGTCAATCCCGGTTTTGGCGGGCAGTCATTCATCCCGCATACCTATCAAAAAGTAAAAACCTTAAGACAGCGGATCGACCAGTTTGGATTGGATGTGAAAATTGAAATAGACGGAGGGGTTGATCTTTCCAATGCCAGGCAGTTAAGTGAAGCAGGCGCCCATGTACTGGTTGCCGGCAGCGCTGTATTTCATGCACCCGATCCCCGACAGGTAATTTCATCGCTTAAGCATTGTGACGCCTGATGAAGTGGCTGCCATTCATTTCTTTCCTGGTACTATTCCAGGTCTGCGGTTCCAACCTGCAGGCACAGGTAAAAACAGCACAGCT
>JAGKTB010000137.1:0-12040 GCA_018993145.1 Flavihumibacter sp. | reverse complement strand
TCCGTCTAACAGGTTTGTCAAATTTTATGGCGATGGCGAGCTTTTCGAACCAAGGGAGGATCTGGAAATCCTGGACCAGCTGGAGGTGAAGGGTTTGATTGAAAAAGATCGGTATGGAACCGGTGGTTCGGTAGAAGCCCTGGAGAAAGAAATGGCGCGACGTACCGGAAAAGAAAAAGCGATCTTTTTGCCCAGCGGTACCATGGCTAATCAATTGGCAATCTTCTTGCTCAGCCAGCAACGATCCAAGGTATTTGTGCAGGATCTCAGTCATGTTTATCGCGATGAAGCAGATGCTGCACAAACTGTTTTTGGTAAACGGCTGGTACCCCTGGGCATGAATGCCTCCCATTTTACAGCTAAGGAGTTGATCGCAGCTGTTAATGACCTGCCTAAACAGGAAGTGTTTGATGCCGGTATCGGGGCTGTTTCCATTGAGCATCCTGTTAGAAGAGCAGATGGTCGGAAGGTGCCCATGGAGGAAATAGAAGCCATCAGTGCCTTCTGCAAATTGCGCCAAATTCCCCTCCATCTGGATGGTGCCCGCCTCTTCATGGCATCTGCCTGGTCCGGTACTTCCATCCTGGCTTATTCCCAGTATTTCGATACTGTTTATATCTCACTGTATAAATACCTGGGTGCCGCAGCTGGTGCAGTGCTTTGCGGTCCGGCTGCTCTTATCAACCAGGTTCCTCATCTGATCAAAGTACATGGTGGTGCGATGTATGGAAATTGGACCAATGCTGCTATGGCACTGCATCGCCTGGAAGGTTTTGAAAATCGGTTAGAGAAATCTATCCAGGTTTTTAATGCTTTTAAGGCAGGGGTTGAGCAAATCAAGGGGGTACAGATCACTGCGTATCCTGATGGTACCAATATATATTTACTTACCCTGCCTGCGGGCACTGATGGCGCGGCCTTTCAAAAGAAAATGCGGGAGCGCCATAAGATAGTCCTAGGAAGACCTGATGCTGAGGGCAAAGTACAACTGACCGTGAATGAAACTTTATTATACAGGAGAACAGAAGAGCTCGTTTCAGCGTTTAAGGATGGATTAAAAAATTAGATGGTATGAAGCAATGGATTTGCACTCTTTTTATGATTGGATTTGGTGCTTCTAGCATCGCCCAATCAAATCAATTTGATAGCCTTGTTAGCATGGCTGCTGCTAAAAATAATTTTAGCGGAGTAGCGCTCCTTGCGGTAGATGGAAAAGTAGTAGCAAAGAAGGCGGTGGGGATGAAGCCGGATGCAAAATTTAAAATCGCTTCTATGACCAAGGTGTTTACCGCCTTATTAATCATGAAATTGGTGGAAGATCGCAAGATAGAGTTGCAAGGAACGATTGGAAACTATGTTCCTGCTTACAAGGGACCCGGGCGGGATCTTGTTACCGTACACCATCTGCTTACCTACTCCTCCGGCATCGCCAATTTGTTAGAACCTCAGGGTATGAAACCCTATCAAACCAGGCTGTCACTCGATTCGTTTATTGATTTATATTGTTCCGGACAAATGGTTGATACTCCAGGTCTCATTAGTAATTATGCCAATACCGAATATGTTTTATTGCATAAAATAATAGAACAGGTTAGTGGCAAAAGTTATGAAGCGTATTTAGATCAGGTTATTCTCAGCCCATTGCGACTAACCAATACGGGTGTAGCCCGCGGCGGCAAAAAGATTCGGGGAATGGTGCAGGCATATACGTTGGGCGATTCCACCAGAGTTTTTACGCCGGATGAAGACTATCTCCCTGAAATGTATTTCGGGGCTGGTTTTTTATATTCAACTGCACAGGATTTACTTACCCTGGATGATGCGATTTTCAACAACCGCCTGCTTCAAAAGCAAACCACCGATCTATTGCTTAAAATAAATGAAACCCTCGGATACACAGCCTATGGTTTCTGGGGATCCACTGGCTGGGGCAATTTTCAGGAGCCATTTTATTACAGAACCGGCGGTATTTTGGGCTCTACTTCCAACTGGATTCATGCAATGAACAGTCGTAAAACGGTAATCGTACTGAGTAATACCAATGCGACCAACCTGTATGAACTCAGTGAAAAGATTTATTTATTGAAAGATTAATGACACGTATTTAATGAAGCATCTCATTGCTGGAGTATGAATAGAAGAGGGCCCTTTGATACAGTATTTACCAGTGTTTTAAGTCCTGATCAGGAAATTTACAAGGAGATCGTGAATAATCTGGAGCTCCTGAAGGTTCAAAAAGTAAAGCCCCCTTTAGGGCATTTGAGGACTAAGCTACATGCAATTTATGTTTAATTTCAGCCAATGAGTAAGGAAGAGCAGTTACAAACCAGTTTTGAGATATTACTTGCCTACTTCAACGAGTTGATTCCTCTCGAAACAGAAGAGGAAATACTGGTAACATCTTTATTCAAACCAAGGCTTTACCGGAAAAAACAATATTTATTACAGGAGGGTGATATTTGCACACAGTTTTATTTTGTGGTTCGGGGCTGCTTACGGATGTATAAGATTGACGAAAAAGGAACTACTCATATCCTTCAATTTGCCACCGAAAATTACTGGATAAATGACCTGGGAAGTTTTCACGGTATGAAACCTTCCGATTTAGCTATTGATGCGTTGGAGGATACAATGGTTTTACAAATAAGCCGGGATGATTTGATCTCCCTTTACCTGCAGGCTCCTAAGTTTGACAGGATCTTCCGGGTCCTTTTGGAGAATAGCTTTGTTCGGTTGCAGGACCGACTGCTACAAAATATCAGTTCAACCGCAGAGGACCGGTACCTGTCTTTTCTGGACTTGTCCCCTCACTTGATTAACCGGCTTTCCCAGGTCCAAATTGCCGCCTATTTAGGTATCCCTCCGGAGTTTTTAAGCAGGTTACGCAATAAGCGTAGCAAGACTTCCCGCCAATAAACCCTTAAACCAGATCAAGGTTATTTCTTAAACAGGATCATTGGTACGGTGCCTGCCAATGACAGAGATTTGTATTCTAAAATCTCGGTTATTATGGAATGTACAAAATATGCTGGATTACTGTTTTTGATTTTGATCAGCTCGCTTGGTGTAGTTGCCCAGTCGAAGGCTAACTATAAAAGTTTGCAGCTTGGTAAACATCAATTTGAATTACATAATGTAATAGGAGTAATTACAAACTTTCAGGGTAAAGAAGTGCTGAAAATTGAAAGAGATTTAGTTTCCTTACCTTTTGACAGTACTAATATTGAAGCAACAGTGGATGAAGCGCATTATGCAAAGCTGATGGGACTCGAGGATTTTGAAAATGGAACCATTGAGGTTGAAATGTATAGTCAATTACTGAACCCGGCACCTTATTCCGGAGTTGCAGGGTTTATTGGTATATATTTCAACATCCAGCCAGGCGATACAGCCTTTGAGGGAATTTATGTCAGACCTAAGGTTGGCAGAAGTAACAATCAGCTTTTCCGAAACCATGCGGTACAATACATTTCGTATCCCCATTACAAATTTGATACCCTGAGAAAAATTGCACCATTTAAATATGAGGGATCTGCCCCAGTTGCCCTCAATGAGTGGATCAGAATGCGTATTGAAGTGAATGGTGAAATAGCCGAACTATTCATCAATAATGCAAAGTATTCTAGTTTCATCGTTGATAAGCGCCTAAGCAACAATAAAAAAGGTTCAATCGGTTTATATGTTGATATAGGCACAATTGGGTATTTCAGAAATTTAAAAGTGACTAAGAGAGCTTTGGAGGCAAAAACGGTAGTAGGAGAAAATGTAAATAAAATTTAAGTTCAATCCCACACTTCCCGCCAGTTTTTATTTTGTAAGGGAGTTACAAAATAGCGGGCGAAATTTCCTTCATGGAGACTGATCAGTTCTGTTTCAACCGTATACACAAATCGTTCCTGGTCGGCTTTGGGAAGGCTGCCTGAACGGACTTTGATCAGTTGGATGGCTTCTTCCTTAGTATATGGCTTTGTTATGATCTCTGCTACGATAGCACGAATACTATCCCGATACTTCATCCGGAAAGGATCAGGCTCTCCCAGTGTCTGACGTTGCGCAACATATTGTTTGGCAGATCGCTCATAGGCCCACAGAAACAAGTCCTTTAAGAGATCCACCCGGTTTAATTCATATACCCCCAGCAATCCATTGATGTATAATTGATCTGGCACTTCCACGAAGGAGAGGGGTGCCAGATTTTTTTTATTTAATGGAATATTGGCTGCTAATCTGGATACCCGCTTATTGACATCTTCAAAGGGTTGCAGGTAGGGGAGCTGTACCATCACAAAAAATGCCTGTTCAAAAGGGTCCTCAATAGAAGCTGCTTTCTCAAGTAACAATTCAAACATTTCTTCTACAGATCCTGCTATGCCGACACTGTGTTTTCTAAGGGCTCCCGATGAAGCGGGATTTGGTAAAAGGTTGTTGGACAACAGCGCATGCAGACTTAGAATCGTATAGTGGTTAAAACCAATATCGGGTGAATCAGCGACCAAAAATTCAATTGCATCCTTGTGATTCAGGAGCATCTGTGCTTCTGCTGCTGATTTTTCTCCTGCTAACATACCCTTATCCAATAAGCGTTGTGTTTCCAGGAGGGAATAGGTATTGCCTTCCAGTCTGCTGGAATTCCATGAAAGGTCTATCAGCAGACGTTCCAGCATTTGCCGGGCATAGGTGCCGGCAGCTGCATTCATTTGGGAAGTAAGGCCAAGTCCGGCTAATTTTTCCTTTTCTTCTGTTGTTAGATAGCTGCTCCTGTTCGGCTCATAGCTTTCCAGAAATTTTCTATTATAACCAACAGGTGTACGCTTTTCGGCTGGTTGCATAATGAGGCGCAGAATCTCTTTACTGGTTTTGGATAGCGGCATGATATCCGATTCAGCAAATTCCGGTTCTTCAACTACAGAGTTGGCAGGGAGTTTATACCGCACGGCTCTGCTCTTTCCGAAGCTTTCTATATCTCCATTAAGTAGTAATTCTTTCAGGCGTCTTTGAAGTGTGCGGCGGTCGGGAGGATTGGTTAATCTGGCTTCAAGGGCTTCAATAGGCAGCCCTTCTGCCTCCCCGCTTAGGGCATGCAGGATTTGCTGAAAATCCTTCCTGATTTGTTCCGAACTGGCCATTGTCGCGCTTCTGGTATTGCGACAAAATTAAGCAATAATTGTCGGTAAAATACTTATAGCGACATAATTGATTCATAGTGTCGTGAAAATGATTTAATATTTCTATTTGAATCACAGTATAATGTGATTTATATTGGTTATTGGTTTGTCTCAGCAAAAAAATATCGAATAATCACATTATAATATGATTAAGCCTATTTGTTTCAGTTATTTTTACTAAATTAACTCGTAAATCACACTATAGTGTTAAAAGAGGATATTGGGAAAGTCATTCGGGAAAGGAGAAAATCACTCCGGATTACTCAGCCTGATTTAGCTGAACTGGCAGGCATTAGTGTAAACTCGCTATACAAATTAGAACGGGGTGAATCCAATCCGACAGTTGATCTGATTGAAAAAGTTATTGCTGTTTTAGGATTGGAAATGAAGCTGGAGGTTAAAAAGATAGTTAAGTAAGTGTATGAGAGCATTGGAGATATATTGGAATAAGTCCCTCGCTGGTATTCTTACCGAGGAAAACAAGCAACGCTACACATTTCGATATACCAATGAATATTTTGCTGATTCCTCCAAACCTCCAATTAGTCTTACCCTTCCCAAGATAAAACAGTTACATGTAGCCGATCATCTTTTCCCATTTTTCTTTAATATGCTGTCTGAAGGGGTCAACCGAAAACTTCAATGCCGGACCTTAAAAATTGATGAAGCAGATGATTTTGGTTTATTGGAAGCAACTGCGCAATATGATACAATAGGTGCAATAACAGTGAAACCGATCAGTTGATGAGCATGCCTGAAATAAAATATTGCCCCGGGAGTTTAGCTGAAGGCTACTCAACCTACAGTCCTGCTTTTTTACGCAGGATGTTTGATGGCAAAAAGGTGAGTCATATTTTGCCGTACGATACTCCTCAAAAAAATGAAGAAGAAACTGAGCAGTTCCTGGAGAACAGGAAACGTATTTCGATATCTGGCGTACAGGAAAAATTATCCTTACTGCTTGAAAAGAATCAGCTTCGATTGACTCGGCAGGGCGAACAGGGAACTTACATCTTAAAGCCCATACCGCGGGATCTTAAAAAAGTTGACCAGGTTCCTGCTAATGAACATTTGACCATGCAAATCGCATCCCAGGTGTTCGGAATTAATACAGCAGAAAATGGGCTCATCTTTTTTAAAGATGGAACGCCAGCTTATATCACCCGGAGGTTCGATGTTAAGCAAGATGGGAGTAAATGGGGAAAGGAAGATTTTGCAACTCTTGCTGGCCTTACAAGCCAAACCGGTGGTCCCAATTTTAAGTATGGCTATTCATATGAAGAAGCAGCTCAACTTATCAGAAGGTACGTTCCTGCCTGGCAAATAGAAATTGAGAAATTCTTTACTTTAATCGTTTTTAATTATTTATTTTCCAACGGAGATGCCCACCTGAAGAATTTTGCTTTGCTTGAAACCATCAGCGGGGATCATTTTCTTAGTCCCGCTTATGATCTTATTAATACCAGGATACATGTTGATGATACTGATTTCGCGCTGGACAAAGGACTGTTTTCAGATGATTTTGCATCTGCCGATTATAAAAAGACCTTACATAGGAGCCTTGATGATTTTTTAGAGTTTGGGCGCAGAATTGGCATAGAAACTATAAGAATAGAAAAACTAATTGCTCCTTTTTTAGTCAAGCAGGATAAAGTGGAAAGCCTGATAAGCCGCTCCTTTCTTTCTGAACAAACCAAAAGAGGCTATATGCACATATTAAGTACAAAGAGAAACTGGTTTTTACGAAAAAATAAAAACTGACAAATGAAATACCTATACCTTCTTTTATCACTCCTCGCAGTTAACCTCGCCACTGCGCAAACCAGGTCTCCAAAAGATTCTACTATTGGCAACCCCCACTACGATAAAGCCCTTGCCGAAAAACTCGGTGCCGATGACTACGGAATGAAAAGTTATTTCCTGGTTATTCTCAAAACGGGCAGCAATACCACTGCTGATAAAACACTGGTTAGTGAAAGTTTCAGAGGGCATATGGAGAATATGAACAAACTGGTGGCTACGGGTAAGCTAATCGTAGCCGGACCTTTTGGCAAGAATGAACTAGGGTATAGGGGTATTTTCATCCTCGATAAGGTCAAGTCGGTAGAAGAGGCCAAAGAACTGTTGCAAACAGATCCTGCCATCAAAAACAACCTGCTCGGCTACGATTTACTTCCCTGGTATGGATCTGCAGCGCTACCCGAATACCTGCCTTTCTCGGATAAAATCTGGAAAATCAATCCATAAGTCGGTCTATCTTTTTCATCCGCTGTCTCCCGCCTCCTGTTTCCTTTCTTCCTTTCCTCCGTCTCCCGTCTCCCGTCTCCGGTATCCATTCTTCCATTCCCCCTTTCTTCCTTTCCTCCATTTCCCAATCAATTCGTCGTACAGGTCTTTGCATCGTCTCCGTGCCAGGCCGGTATATTTGGCATATTGGGTCGCACTCCACTGGTTCGCTGCAATAAATAATAGGCCGCCCGGCAATAATTATCGATGATATGCTGGCAGGGATTCAGTGTGAGTGATAATACCGCTTCTCCATCTGTTAGTTTGCTGGCACTGTTTCTTTCTGCTTTGGCAAAAAAGAACCTGCCTTCCGGTGTGATGTTGTCATAAAAACATCGTTTACCTGCCGGCTCGTAGGGAAAGATCACCTTATTCAGTAAATGCAAATCACTGCTGGCTACATAATCATGTATCACTTCAAATCGCTGCAACCGTGCCTGACCGTTAGCACAGAAATAGTTATTCAGAAAATTGCTAAACGCTGCATCGCCAACTGTGCTGGTGCCTCCAAAGGTATAAATGCTTTGCACAGGGATGTTGTGCTGGCGGATGAGCATCGCGCCAAAAATAATCGCTTCGCCTGCACCTTTACTATGTCCGGCTATCCATAATCGTTTGGTCCTGGAGTTGTATTGATTCAATAAACGAACCAACTGGTCTTCTATTTTTTCGGCCGATGCATACCAACCACTGTGTACCCGGCCAGGTATATTCGGATGACGAAATGGCGCTACTGGTGCTATTTGCAGGTTGGCAAAGAAGGTCTGTGCCTTAATAGGCGGCCAGCAACTGGTAGAAGGATAACATTCCAGGTATTCATCCGTTCCTCTGAAGGCAACGATGATGTATTGTGGTGTAGAAATCAATACTGCTTCCGGATCCTGCAGGGTATTGGTGCTGATATAATGAATGCGTGGCAGGGCTGCCTCAAAGCGGGTTACAGCGGAACGGTATTGATCCAATGCTATTTTATACCGGTTGATTTCTGCAACAAAATTTTCGCGGATGCGCTGGCAATCGGGTTTGCTGCTTTGGTTCCTGCGCATAATCTCTTCTCCGCGGGTAGTGAAACTGCGCATCTCAACAATCCTTCCATCTGTTGTTTTTTTAAAGGTTGGAGGGTCCAAAGCAGGCGCGAGGCTGGAAGTGGCGGGTCGAATCGCAATCTGATCATTGATACTAGTTGTAGTACGGTTAGTTGCGAGCGTTGGATTGATCAGTTTTACCGGTCTTGGTCTTTTGGTTGCATTGTAGTAAAGATCTTCTAAGGTGGCCCAGTCTGCCGTAGCTATATCCCCTTTGCAATTATTGGAAAGCTGTAACCAGCTGGTTTCATTGAACACAGGTTCCTTGGGTTCGGTAGCTGGATCATAAAACCAGTGGGCAGTTCGCTCTCTGAATCTGGCTTCAAACTCAGCATCCGGAACAGGCACTCTTCTTCTGTCTGCCCGCAAATCTGCCCCCAATCGCTCCGGGTAGGTAAGCCTGCTGATCAGTGAGATCAGGTACTGGTTGGCATTGTGCTGACCAGTGGCTGTGGGGTTAAAATGTCGGAAACAATTGTTCTCTTCGGCATTTTGTGCCATGGTGAGGACGTTGCTAAGGAGTAACAGCAGCAGTGCTGTTACGGTAGTGCTGAATCGGTTCATGGTTGCAGGTTTATTGCTTGAGGGTTTTGGGGGTAAGCGCAGGCTGAGGTTTTAGCAGTTGAAGTTTCTTAATCTGACTGCTGAATTGATTTTGTTCCGATACCATCTGTGTTAGTTGATTCATTCGGGCTTTAAATGCCATCTGTGCCCTTGCTTTTTGCTTGGCAGCTTCTATGGCTCTTGCTTTTGCATCCGCGATATAATCGTTTTGTACACGGTCAATAGAGGTATTTAATTGGGTGTATAAAGGATCGCGGTAGATTTCTCTAAAACCAGTTGCATTCGGATGCATGGTACCGTTTTGATCTCCTTGTGATGCTAAAGATTGTCCAACTGTATTGAAATAGCCTTCACAATTACAAATGCCATTTCGTAAGGCACGATTGGATATATCCACAAAATCCCATCCATGTGTTGTGGCAGCTTCTCTAACTTTCTGATTTAAAACGAGGAAAATATTATCGTGCACAAATTGCCAGTCTGTATTGTCCATCTGGTTTTCCAACACTCCCCAGCAATCAAGCGGATTACCTGCTCTGATATGATCCTGTTTGCAAAGATTGGCATCATGTCTGCCGTTTCCTATCGGGTTACCAGTCATTGGGTTGGGATAGTTAAACCAGATTACACGACCTACTTCCACTTTTGATTCCAGGTATAATTTGAACAGACTGAAATTATCAGGCAGTTTGTTCAGGGCGTTGCGTGCGGTGGTCATCAGGGTTTGATCATCTCTTACATTCTGAAAGAAAGAAAGCAGTCCCGCTGTTACTACATTCGCAAAGCCAACATCATTTCCTCCTCCATCTGCCAGGAGAATATCCAGTGCGTCGTATCCGTTTCTATTTAGCCAGGCATCCACCAGATCTACCTGGAGTCCTTGTTTTGTTCCAGGTTTTCCAGGCTCTATGGGTTGTGCAACGGCATAAAAATCTATCAATCTTGCTCCACTGCAGGTAGTGTTGATGTAATCAATTTCAATATCCGTTCTTTCTCTCTTTAATTTACGGATGGCCAGCTCACCTCCACTATTAGCGGAGCGATGGCAGGCTTCATTCAGCCAGGCCTGCCCTTTGGCTCCTTCTCCCGATGCATAGGAATCACCCAGATAAGCAATCGTGAGTGGGCGCGGCATAGTGAAACTTCTAACCGGACTATTCAGAGTCAGTTCACTGCTTGCTCCTGCAGGCGTGTTGGTTCTTGCCCAGGCATAAAAGAGTTTGGTACCCGGATTGAATACTCTTTCTCTTCTGCCGGCAGCTTTGTCCTTGTGGGGAAAAATCACTGTAGCATTGGCGGTGCCATTGGCTCCAGCAGTGAGCGTTGCTGGTGATTCAAAGTATTTGGATGGATCGCGGCGTTGCATATTAAATGCATTTACCACTGCCATGGAATCGGTGCCATATACAACCGACACTTTTGCCTGGGTGGTGCTCAGGCCATTGAGGTTGACAGTTGCAGTTGCTTTTCGCACACCAGGTGCCATTGGCATTTTGATGGCAGAGAATTGAGCCAGCAGCGCATTGCTTAGCATGAGGCTGCTAACAAGGAGAACGTTCGTCTTCTTCATACAGGTTAATTTATGTTTATGGTAATGGTGGAATGAAAGGGGTTATCGCATCATACAGGCAATGGAAACAACAGGGATAAAGCGCGTGAAGGTCCAGCTCTTGTCAAAGATGCAGCGCATGCCATAGTTGAGCACTACGCTACGGTTGAAGCGCCAATCCCCTCCAAAGCTGATGGTATTGGGTTGTACCACATCCCATTTCACTGTGTTGCCAACTACTTCAAATCCGGCGGGTGCACCAAAGGCTTTTTCCAGCGCTTCGAGGGGTGTCTTCAATCCTTTTTGTTCATAGAGAAATTCGGCGAAGAAATTGAAATAGGGACCGCCATATCGAATATTGGCACCCATGGTAAAGAGCATGTTTTCTGCTACGGCAAGGGTGGTCTGTTCTTCACCGGTTTGGGTATTGCGCAACTGGAACTCCAGTTCTTCTTCATACCAGCTGCTTCTGAACAGGCCGGATAGGAGGAACTTTTTTCCTAGTCCCAAACTGCCATTGATCCAGCCGGCGTATGCAGTATTGCGATTGAGTCGAAGTGATTTCAGTGAACCTTCGGGATCGGTCTGGTAAGAATAGACCCGGCCAAACGCGATGTCCAGGGAACTGGCATTCCAGTGTTCCGCAGTGAAGATTTTAGCACGCTCGGTGATCTCATTGTTGCGCCTGGAGTTGATGGATAATAATTGCTCTTCTGTGGATCGGATCTGCTCCCGGAGTCCGGGTTTTTCCAGGATATTGGTAGTGCTATCGAGTTGCTGCTCCAGTTGTTTGAGCGTGGCCTGCAGGTCTTCTTTTTCCTGCTTATAACGGTCACTGATATCCGCATAGAGATCTTTTGCCATTAGGGGATCATGCTGCCGGAAGAGGTTGGCTTTGAGGGCAAAACCAATCCGGCGGTCTTCATTTTCATCCTGAACAGATCCGATTGAAAGATCCAGGGAAGCCAGCTTGCGCATGAAGTTGGAGGCCGCCTGGTATTTGCTCAGGTCTTTCCGGTGGTAGAAGAGTTCCCAGATCGGCTGCGATTGCAGGGCAAGATTGGGATTGAGTCGCCATGATTTAAAAGACCAATCCACCTTAAAGTCTTTGATATCAGCCGTGCGGTTCACCTGGGAGGGGGTAACGCCCATGATATCAAAAATGGGGGAAGCGGGGATGGCAAACTCCTTGGGGGAAACCCGTTTATTGGCAGGTTCTTCCTGCGCCAGGGAGGCGAAACAGCTTGCCATAACGGCTATCAATAAGCAAATTCTAAGCGGCATACAATAAATTTTCTGCTGTAAAGTTTGGTTTTCAGTGAGCCGGAAGCAATACCGGAACCGGGTGGATTTTGGCTGAAAAAAATACCTGAATAGATCGGAAGAGCACA
>JAGKTB010000136.1:0-4867 GCA_018993145.1 Flavihumibacter sp. | reverse complement strand
TTTGGATTCGTAGATATTAAATTAAGAAACAAAGAAAAAAAACTACTGAATGAATATGAAAAGGTATTCGCAGCTTTGAATAGAATTAGCATCAATACAGCTACATTAAATATCGTGCCCGCAAAACTATTTGAATTAATTACCGTGGTTGGGTTGTTAATCATTGCTGTATATGGATTTTTAATTGCAAATCAGCCATCAATGGTTCTGCCCCTCATTACGGTCTATGCAGCAGCCGGATATCGAATTATTCCTTCTTTATCAAGAATTGTTCCTTCGCTCATGCAACTGGAACAATACCAGTACCTGTTTGAAGTATATAAACCAGTTTTTGAAAGTGGCATCAGAAATCCCAGTTGGAGTAACCCACTACCCGAGCTTTCATTTCAGCATGAAATCACTTTAGAGAATGTCTGGTTTGGATTCGGAAAACAAGACAGTCCGATTTTGGCAGATCTCTCATTGACTATTCCAAAAGGAAAAATTATTGGTTTTGTTGGAAAATCAGGATCCGGAAAAACAACACTCGTGAATCTATTGGCCGGGTTTTATTCTCCAACAAAAGGATATTTAAAAGTGGATGGCTCCCTTATAGATACAGATAACCTGCCGGCATGGTGGAAGAAAATCAGTTATGTACAGCAAAGCTCTTACATTGAGAAGGGTACTCTTGCTTCAAATATTGCATTTCTGGACGATACCGTCGATCAGGAGAAACTTATGTATGCCATTCGCGCAGCCTGTCTCACAGATTTATTAGAGCAGGCTGATCCGGCTGGGTTTACCATTTCAGAAGGCGGTAAAAACTTAAGTGGCGGGCAAAGGCAACGTATCATCATAGCCCGGGCCTTGTATCACGACAGCGAGTTAATCATACTGGATGAAGCTACTTCTGCTCTGGATACAGAAACAGAGGAAGCAATTAATGAAACCATTAAAAACCTACGTAACACCGGTATCACGATTGTAATTATAGCACATCGTTATTCAACTTTAAAGTATACTGATCAGATTTGGAAAATGGAAAAGGGGGTAGCGCTTATGCCTATTAGTTATACACAATTAATAAGCCAGGGAAGGAATGAATAATCTGGACATGGATTTATTGCTATTCACAAATTATTTTCCCTACAAATCCGCTAATAAGGAAATTTACCTGGAATCTGAATTGCCTGAACTGGCGCGGCAGTTTCGTAAAGTTGTGATTTTCCCTGAAATAATTACAGAAGAGTGCAGGAGCTTGCCTGCTAACGTGGAAATAGTGAAACTGGATGATGATCAATACAATTGGAAACGGGCCTTAAAGGGTAATTGGTTCTTGTTTTTGAAACTGGCTTTAAGTATTCCTTTTTTAAAATTGCCGCGTAGCTATTCAATGTACAGAATCTCTACACTGATTCATTGTTTTTACCGTGCATCAAAATTCAGAAAGTGGTTAGTAGCTCATTCGGATGAGCATCCTTATATCTGTTATTCCTATTGGTTTTATAATTGGGCAACTACTTTGGGAATTTTAAGAAAGCAGGGAGTTATAAAACAATTCATTTCGAGATCACATGCAAACGATCTTTATGAATATGTGGGTGCCTACAAATGGATTCCGCATCGTCGTTTTCAGATGCAGCAGGTAGCACATGTTTTTACCATATCGCGATATGGCGCTGCTTATTTAAAAGAGCGTTATCCAACACATACGAATAAGATATCGCATCATTATCTGGGTACTGTTAATCAGCCTGCTGGACCGCCTTCAGATAAGCAAAACTATATTCACATCATCAGCTGTTCAAACCTGGCTCCGGTTAAACGTGTCCATCTGATTCCTGAAATACTGTCTCACATGCAATCTCCTTTTATATGGACGCACATCGGATCAGGTAAGGAACAAGATGTACTTAATCAAAAAATTGCCGAATTTCTGCCATGGCAAACTGTTCATTTACTCGGATATAAAGATAATAGAGAAGTGCAGGCTTTTTATAGGGAGAACCCTATTGATCTGTTTCTGAATGTTTCCAGTTCAGAAGGAGTTCCGGTTTCAATAATGGAAGCCATTTCAGCTGGAATACCTGTTATTGCTACTAGCGTTGGCGGTACGGCTGAAGTGGTGAACACGGATTTTGGCTGTTTGTTGGATAAAGATTTTGATCCCAGGCAGGCTGCGGCAGAATTGGATAAATATTACCAGCTCAAACAAAAAGGGTTATTGCAACCCCTTAAAATCAAAGCCAGGCAATACTGGGAACAACATTTTAACGCTGCGGATAATTACAGGCAATTTGCAAATAGTTTAAAGGCGTTTGCCAATTGATAACCGTTATGGCTATAGGTTACCTTTTTCAAATATTTTATAAGGCAATCTTATTCAGGGCACGTGAGGAAAATATTATTCTCCAGGATCTCCTGAATAAATTTACGTATCGGTATGTCGAAAGTCAGCGATCATCTTTTTCCATCCTGTTCATTTTTGCCCGAATAGCCATTAAGAATTGTTTTTATCCTGCCTATATAAAGGATGATACGGTTGCCAAAGTGGCTACCAGTCTTGTTTTTGACTCAAAATATGAAAAAGAAAACCGGGATCGTTATTTAGCGTATTTGTCAATTGGACCCTATGCATATCTGAGCCGGAATCATTGCTTTTTCCGTCTGCCTTTTTATAAAAGTCTAAGTATTTCGATCCAATTGTTACTATTGTTTCCTTTCCTGTTGTTGATGGCATTATTTCGAAAAAACAGAGGTAATCTGGGACTTTTATCTCTAGAACTTGTCGAAGCTTCCTTATTGATCTCACAGGTGAAAAAGATGCCCATGCTGAGAAAGGTGTATCTCTTTTCGGCCTATGAAAAAGATTGCAGTTTTCTGTCTTACATCCTTATGCGAAAATTTAAATTGGAAGTTCAACTGGTCCCATCTTCCAATCCCCTGCGCATTCATTATAAAAAAGGTGTTTGTACGACCCTTACTTTCACAACGGCCTATCATCCTGCTGAATTTGAAAAAATAAAATCTAATTGGGTTTATACCAATACTGAAAACTGGCCACCCTTCGGATACGAAGAAGTAATTCCCAGGCTTGCTACCTATGATGAGCCACCTCCCTGTACTATTGGATATTTCTCAAGTGGTAACTGGCTTCGTGAAAAACTGGGCCGATTATCCTATGTTCCATTTGAAAGGGAAGCCGAAAAAATGCTGATGCAACATTTGCATACTTATCTTGCGAAACATCCTGGATTCAGTTTAATTATTTTTTTGCATCCGCTGGAAAAAAGAGGTGAGCAACGATTAGTTGAATCTGAAAATTATTATCGATCTTATTTTGGTGCAGATGTACAGTTTGCCCCCTTTGATACGAACTCAGTAAGCTGCTTCGACCTGGTTGACATCGGGATAGCCATTTATTCGAGTACAATTTTTCAACGCTTGTTTGCAGGGCAAAAATCCTTGTTTGCACCTTATTCAATGCAGGCAGATTATTTTACGGATAAAACAATAGAGGCGATTAGTATCCGATCCTATGAACAACTCGAGTTTTTAATTCAGGAAACAGCAAAGCAATCTCCTGCAGAATATTTCAGTCGCTATAAATTGCAGGATTATACCTGGAAATCCTTTTCAAAACTTGTAAAACCTGCCATGCCGACAGCATGAATAGATCGCCTATTTTATTTATAGCATACCAGTTTCCTCCAAGGGGTGGTCCTGGTGTACAGCGGAGTACCCGATTTGTGGAACACCTGCCCTCATTTGGTATAGATCCAATAGTGCTGACGGTTGAGTATGAAGAGTATATAAAAGCGGGAGAAACACTGGATACTACGTTGCTGAATCGAATTCCCCCGGAAACTAAAATCATTCGTACCAGAAGTTTTCAACTCTTTTCATTTGTTGAATGGGCTACCCGTTTACGCCTTTTCCGGATTTGCTGGTATTTCGGCTATCCATGGTTGTGGGAGCGAACAGCCCGTTGGCCACGCAAGGTATTTCCTATCGCAAAACAAATTGCTGTAGAGGAACATTGTAAAGTTGTTTATACGAGCTCGGGTCCATTTAGTGCCTTGTTACTAGGTCGAAGGTTGAAAAAAGAAGTTGGACTTAAATGGATTGCAGATTTGCGAGATCCATTTACGGATGCCTATGCCTGGCTTTTCCCTTCCCGATTTCATTGGATGCTGGCCCGAAGGATTGAAAAAAAAGTATTATCAGAAGCCGATATGATAATCGTTAATACCCCGGAAGTAAAAAAATGGTTCCTCAAAAGAGGTATCAGTTCAGATGATAAAATCAGTGTGATTACCAATGGATATTAATAAGCCACTGACAATAGCCTATGGCGGCAGTTTAGACAGTTACGAACCTCGCCATGAATCGAAGCTAACCCGTTCTATTCTGCAATGGTTCTGGACTTTCAGAAATACTACGGTTGATTCTTCCACACGTTCGGGTTATTATTTTATTAAAGCCGTGGCCCTTTTACAAACAAAATATGGGGTTAAGCCTTCACAGTTGCAGGTGCAATGGTGGGGGCTTATCGATTCAAAAAATCAGGAACAAGTAAATCGTTCTGGAGTATCTGATTTTTTTCACATTGAGGGATACTTAAGCAAAGCAAGCTCCCTGCAAAAACTTTCCCAGGCAGATTGTCTTTTTTTACCATTGGAAAAATCCACTTCAACGGATCATGGCCCCCTGTTTATACCTGGTAAATTATTTGATTATCTGAAAGTTGGAAAACCAATATTGGCACTTTGTGACGAGTCGGATTGTAAAGCCATTATTGAGCAATCCGGTTTGGGAATTTTTGCAAAACCGGATGATCCTGAAATGATAGCAGCGGCTTTAATTCAATATAGATCGGAAGAGC
>JAGKTB010000135.1:0-5903 GCA_018993145.1 Flavihumibacter sp. | reverse complement strand
GGCCCGCTCCCAGAAGCCGGTTGTTGCTTTGCCCCAATGAACTTCTATTGGAAGTGAACCCCAAATCCGCAAATCCGAAAAAATAAGAATTTACACCAACCAGATACCGGTATTCCAGCGTATTCACCAAATAGCGGGAAGAAAAAATGCTTTCCTCATCGAAGCCTCTCATCAGTTTGTATCCACCTATCTGGAAGAGCTCATTGCGATATAATGATGGACTCTGCACCCAGCCACCTGTACTCAATAATTGTAGGGTAGCCTGCCTTCCAAGAGGAATGAATTTTGCCAACCTGGCCCTGATCCGAAACTGATACGACTTTAAATCAATAGTATCATACAGGGATGCATAATTAAAGGACTGATCTTTGATGTCCAGCACCGCATTACTGGGTTTAATGGTTCGGGTTCCTGCAGTAACAGATCCAAATACTTCCCATCCACGCCTCGGATTCCTGCGGTAATTGGTTGTAAACAATTCATAATCCACACCCAGATTTACGATACTCATATCGATATCGTTCGGCAGGCGTTTGGTTGCTTTAATACGGTTGGTATCTACATTTACCAGGTTGGTCCGGAATAATTGTAAAAAAACTTTTCCTGTCTGACGAGAAGAAACTGCATATTGAACACCCAACTGCGCATTAATATTCAGAAAAGAGCTGTCTTTCTTGAAGAGGTCAAACTGGGTACTGATTCCAAAAGCGGATCCAAATAAATAAGGTTGTTGATAAAGCAGGTTCAGGCGGGGCGATTGAATCTGTAATTGCTGCCAGTTCACACCAATCGTTTCGCCATTTCCAAGCGCGTTTTTTAGATTCAGATTCGCTTCTCCCGTTACCTGGAATTTATTCTGTCCGGCTGTATTGGTGGTGGGCAGTAACCCAATAAGTACATTGATCTGGCTGCTTTTTTTGGGTTCCAGGAACAGATCGAGAATCGCACCATTTCCACCAAAACGGATGGCCCATGGTTTTTGTTCCTGCAAAAAGGGTAATTCCCGAATTCGAATACTTACGTTCTCAAATGACTGCTTTCGAAAGGGCATTCCTTTTGGAAGATCCAGGTAACGGTGCAGAAAGTTTTCCGAAATACTTGCCTTCCCAAGCACACGGATACTATCGAGTTTATAGGGCAATCCTTTCTGGATAGTCAGTTTTCCGCCAACATAGGCCGTATCCGGACCTGCAGCATTCAATTCCATGCTATCCAATTGAACAGAAGCAAAAGGATAACCATTATTATAGAGATGAGTCAGCAGTTTTTGCTGTATAGATTCAAGTTGAATCGTGGAAAAAACAGTGGCTGTTCTGGATGATCTGGCCGACCTGTTACGTTGGAAGGATAATTGAAGTTTACGGGTCAGGGAATCCATTTCCAATCCTGCAGCAAGCAACTCCCCTGCTGTCATTCCTTCCACCCGAATGGCTCCCCATTGATATTGCTGACCAAGAAAAAGATAGACGGTTGTCAGGCTGTCCGATTCGCGGATGCTGTCAATGGATGCAGTAGCAAATCCCTGCAGGGCCAGCAGAGAATCCAGCTTTAAGACATATTGCATACAGCTAACCCGATCCGGAAAACTGGTTTTGATAGATCCTGGGATTTGTATGGAGCTGGAAGAGTCAATGCGTTTCAACTGCAGCTGATGAGATACAGGTTGGGCAGCCAGTGAAATGGCGAATAGCATCCAACCTGCCAAAAGCAGGATCTTTCTGCGGCATACGATCTTCATCAATGATAATCCCCTCATCTCGGCAGTAAAATAACGTTTTAGCAGGAATCTGAATTGCCCCGGGTGGGTTAACTTTGCGGGTTACTATCAACTTTGGCTGGAATTTATATACATATCCCCTTTTGCCGCAAGGCCTGTCACTATTGCAATTTTCATTTTTCCACGCAACTGGATAACAAACTGCGTATGGTGAAAGCAATTGCCAGGGAGTTAACGGAACGGGCTCCCATCTGGCGGGATCATCCGATTGAAACCCTGTATTTCGGAGGAGGTACACCATCTCTTTTAAGTCAGGAAGAATTAAACGCCTTACTGAGTGTGGTTCGCGATCAGTTTTATCTATCCCCGACAGCTGAAATTACACTTGAAGCGAATCCGGATGATCTTTCTTCCCCTGCACTCGATTCCTGGCAAGCGGCTGGAATCAACCGCCTAAGTATCGGCATTCAATCCTTTCATGAAACGGATTTACGCTGGATGAACCGCGCCCATACTGCAGTGGAAGCAAGGGAAGGTTTAAAACGGGTGCAGGCGGCCGGTTTTGAAAATTTCAGTATCGATTTGATATATGGCACGCCCGGGTTATCAGATGAAGCCTGGATGGAAAACATGGAGATTGCCATTAGTAGCCGGGTTCCGCATCTATCCTGTTATGCTTTAACCGTAGAAGAGAAAACAGCCCTGGCACACCTGGTCAAATCAGGACGAATGCCAGATACCGACCCGGAACAACAGAGCCGGCAATTTCTGCTCCTGATGGAAACCGTTCGTAAAGCAGGTTATGAGCATTATGAAATCTCCAATTTTGCCCTACCCGGATACCGCAGTCGCCACAACAGTTCCTATTGGAGCGGCACACTTTATCTGGGTGCCGGACCGGGTGCACATTCCTTTGATGGCCACAGCAGGAGATGGAATATTTCCAACAATGCGCTCTATATTAAAGCGATAGAAACGGGAGAAAACTTTCATGAGGAAGAAGTCCTTACTAAAGAAAACCGTCGTCATGAATATATTATGACGGCTCTCCGAACAGCTGAGGGACTTGATATGAGATATTATACCGACCAATATGGTTTGTTGGAAACAAAATTGCTCGAAAAAAAACTTAATCAATACCTGGAATTAACCAGAAAAGAAGGGCCAGAACGCCTTGTTTTTAACAGCGACCGGATACAACTTACAGATGAGGGAAGACTTTTTGCTGACGGAATTGCCAGTTACTTTTTCTAGAAATGAAATGTCTGAAAATTCAGGAACTGCTTTTTTCACTGGAAATGTGCAGCCAGGCCTGTCGTACAAGGACAATTGCCAACACCAGCAGCATTGCGGAACCGTATATGGAGAGACTTACAGGCATTACATTAAAGATACAATTTCCAGGCAGTTCGTTGCATACCTGTTTTAAACCAGCACTTCCTCAATCATTCGGAAGCCGGCTGCCGGGGCAAGCTGCTGCCACAGTATGCGATAGATAGCCGAAGCAATAGGCATATCGGCACCAACCTGTTGATTGAGCAGAAAAATACTTCTGCTTGCATTGTAACCTTCGGCTACCATATTCATTTCGAGTTGGGCACTGATTACAGAATACCCTTTACCGATCATGTTACCAAAGGTTCGGTTTCTGCTGTAAAGAGAATAACAGGTAACCAGCAAGTCACCCAGGTAAACTGATGCAGCATAATTTGCATCTTTTTTATGTGTAATCGGATCTTCCCCCTGGTGAGAGCCAACTTCCATGCGCTGAACTCCTACTTTTTTTAAAAAACCAGCCATTTCATCCGCACAATTCGCAATGAATACACTTTGAAAATTGTCTCCATATTCCAGTCCGTGTGCAATACCGGCCCCAAGCGCATAAATATTTTTAAGAATGGCTGCATATTGCACCCCTATGACATCTGTATTCACTAGGGTATTGATGTACCAGGTCTTGAAATTCGAAGCAACCTCATGTGCCTTTTCTTCCGAAAGGCCGGAAAAGGTCAAATAGGACAAACGTTCTCTTGCTACTTCTTCAGCATGGCAGGGGCCCATAACCGTATAGTAGGAAGAAAGTGGTAATTGAAAACGTTCCTGCAACCACTCGTTAATAAGAATATTTCGCACCGGCATCATGCCTTTTACAGCTGAAACCAACATCTTACCCTCCAGGTCGGCAGCTGTTAATCCGGTCAGCGTTTCTTCAATATAAGCAGAAGGAACAGCCAGGACCAGGCAATCACAGGCTTTCACCATTTCGGTTATGGATAGATGTAAGTGAAGCTTCGAAATATCAAAACTGGCAGCTGATAAATAATTCGGATTGTGCTTGCGGTGAATCAAATGCTGACGAATGGATTCACTGCGAACCAGCCAATGAATCGGATTACCGTTATCAGTTACGATTTTGGCCAAAGCAGTTGCCCAGCTACCACTCCCTATGATTCCGAGCTGCATGGATTTACTTTTTCTTTTCGAAGAGCTCTTCCTTCTTGACTACTTTAACCTTATCGTTGTTTTTAAGTGTCTTGGAAACCAGCGAGTAGGGTCCAGTAACCACTTCATCACCTTCTTTTAAACCACTCAGCACTTCGATGTAAGTGATATCCTGGATATCTGTGCGCACTTTCACCCGCTTCACTGTTGTTTTATCAGCCTGGAGCACAAACACTACTTCATCCAGCTCTGTACTGATAGACCTGCGATTCTCCTGCTGTTCATTTTTATTTTCACCACTTTCGGCAGTTGAAGTACGGGTTTCATTCACGGCCTTATCAGAATCTTTTTCACGGGTGGTAACCGCATTGATCGGCACCGCTAGTACATCTATTTTACGTTTGGTCTGGATATCAGCGCTGGCACTCATCCCCGGACGAAAAGGAAAGTTCTTCGGGCGGGTTGGATCAATCAGATCCTGGTAAGATTCTTTCAGCAGGCGAATCCGCACTTCATAGTTTGTAACATCATTGGTTACAGCAGTGGCAGTGGCAGAAGACAAGGCTTTACTGCTACTGGCGATCTGTGTTACAATACCTTTGAATTTACGGTCATTGTACGCATCAATTTCAACAAGGGCGGAATCTCCGAGATGTACTTTGGGAATATCATTCTCTCCTACTTCTACCCGAACTTCAATTTTGTCCATCTCAGCGATCCGCATCATTTCGGTACCGGTCATTTGGGCTGTACCAACCACTCTTTCACCTTTTTTTACAGCTAGCAAAGAAACTACGCCGTTCATAGGCGCCAATATCGTTGTTCTGCCCAGGTTCTTATTGGCACTTTCCAGGTTAGCACGGGTACTGGCTACCGAAGCCTGGTTGGCACGGATAGTTTGTAAACCGGCATTGTAGTTGGCTTTTGCTGTATTATAAGCATTTTCCGCCTGCTCAAATTCTGCTCGGGAAATCACTTTCTCCTTCATGAGTTGTTCCTGGCGACGGAACTGCGCTTCGGCCTGGGATAACGCACTTTGAAGTGCCTGCAGTTGTGCCTGGCTGTTATCTACCAGCGCCTGCTGCTGACGAACGCTGGCCGCAACCTGATCACGCTGAGTCAGATAAATGTCTGCAAAAATTTTGGCAAGCACCTGTCCCTTACGAACGCTATCACCTTCTTCCACCATCAGTTCCACAATTTCCCCTGAGATATCAGAGCTTACTTTAACTTCCACCTCCGGATATACTTTTCCGCTGGCGTTAACGGTTTCAATGATCGTACGCTTTGCGACTTTTTCCGTAGTTACTTTTATGCCTTCCTCACCTCCAATTACACCCGCCTGTTTCAAACCAAATAAGGCAATAATCAGTACCACGACGGCTACCAGTATCCAAACTAATTTCTTGTTCATATAGATCGTATGTGCTTGTGCTTGATTGATTATAATTTAATACCCTGGCCTTTGTAGAACTCAAGTACTTTCATCCGGAATACATAATCGAATTGGGCATTAACCATATCGATTTTGGATCTCGTCAGATTGGTTTGTTCTTTGTTCTGTTCCTTCGTCGAGAGCTTTCCCCTTTCTTGCCTCCTTCGTGTAGAGTTATTTGAGCTTTCCGCCGCGTTGGCACTGCTACGTGCTTCATTGTATTTTTGCATAGCGGCTACAGCGCTGGTTTAAGCGTTGTAAATATTATTTTTCAACTGAAGATTTCCCTGGTCAATTACCAGTTCAGCA
>JAGKTB010000134.1:0-5395 GCA_018993145.1 Flavihumibacter sp. | reverse complement strand
CTGCTTTTTCCCAAATTGATCACAGGAAACCAGTAATAGCAGCAGCGCAAAGAATAATATACGCTGTTTCATTCCAATAATTTTGAATTGGAGGAGATGAAAAATTCATCCCCTCCAATTGTTTAGAAAATATATTTCAGATTCAGTCCACCAAAGAAATTCGCTTCCCTGGGCGCCGGCAAATAGGCATCCGGTAACTGATTCAGAAATACCATTACATAATTCTGTTGACCCGTCAGATTGTTACATCCCAAATAGGCATCTAAAGCTAAATGCTTCAACAACTGGCGTGAGTAACCGATTTTAGTATTCAACAACTGGTAACTCGCCGTCTTATTCTTGTTATCCGAAGTAAAATACATCGGATCACGATAATTGTAAGTCAGGTTCCAGTAAAATCCCGACCGGGTTGTCAGATCAAATCCGGTATTGAAAACTACCGGTGGTACACCCACTACTGTTTTATCTGTAAAATCCATCACCACTGTACTCGTCTTGTCACTGCTCAGTTGTTCATACTTAAAATTACCATAGCGGAAATGCGACAAGGTCAGATTCGCAAAGGGATGAATAGCCCTGATAAATCCTGCCGACTCATACGCTGTTCCTTTCAGTGAGATTTCCAGTCCCAGGTTCTTCTGCTCTCCCGCGTTTGCCACATACACATAAGAGGTGGCAGTATTAGCCGGATTGGGTACCGCGATAGTTGTCATTTTATCCTGGTAGACAGTATAAAAAGCAGCCACCTCATACTGAAACCGTTTCCTGAATAGCGATCCCTTCGTTCCTGTTTCCCACTGATTCGCTTTTTCAGGTTTTAATCCGCTTATCACTTCTCCTGTTACCGGTATGAAAAAATAAGAACTCACAGGCCCCTTGTATCCCTGGCTGAAAGAAGCGTAGAGGGAAACTTTCTCCGAAAACACTTTATTCACAGCCAGATGCGGTGCATACATGTTATGATAACCTGCACTATAGCGGGTTGGGATTGAAGTTGCAGGTGCATACAACCGATTCTTCAAGGCAAGATCCATTCGGCTATGCCCAATGCCTGCTGTAATTGAAAAGGAGGCAGGCAATGCCAGGGTCCATTCCGTAAACAATAACAGCGTTCCGGTAGTGGTTACCTGGTTACTGCGCAACAGTCCCGGAATTCGATACCCTGCCAAATTCGAACTGTCCGCCACCATCGGATAACCCAGGATTTGCGCCTGTTGCTGCTGCAGTTCCAGTCCGGTTATACCACTGATCCATAGGCCAGGTGCCAGCTCAAACCGTGTATCCAAAGTAGAACGCAATCCATAATTAACCGCCGACTTATCTGTCCAGCCACCGGCAGAACTTACATAACTGATCAAACCGGTTCCAAACAGGGTGGTGTTGTTGGAAAAATTTGCATTGAACCGGTATACATGCCCAATACCCGCGCGAAAGGTTTTCACATTGGAGTGTGCATTATTTTTTATATAGGCCTGGTTTCCGGAATAATCCAGGTTCTCATATTGGGCGATGGTCAACTCCCCATTGCGCTCCTCATAACTGTTACTATAGCCGAAATAACTGGTTATGGTCTGTTTTGCATTCGGATTGAATTCACCCACCAGGTTTACAAAATCCTTATCCGACCTGGTATGCGGCATAAATCCATCAAAGTGCTGACGGCCATAATTTACCAGCAAGGCTGATTTTTCTGTACTGAGCTGTAGACTGGTCGTATAGCGTTGCAGGCCATAACTGCCCAGCAATAGCTCCTGACTCAAAACAGATCGACCCGGCTCCGGCTTTTTTGTTTGCAGATGTACAACCCCGGCAATTGCTTGTCCGTATAAGGTACCAGCCGGACCTTTAATTATCTCCACTTGTCCGACTGAACCAAAATCAATATCATCCATCAATGTAATACCTTCCGCATCAGTTATTGGAATACCATTCAGATACACCTTGTAACCTTGTCCATCGAAATTGCTATTGATCCCATTGGTACCACGTGCTCCATTACCATAACCACGAATGTTAAACTGCTGCCCGGCTGAGAAGGTCCGGCGTTGCATCGAAACTCCAGCCACATTGGTGTTAATCGCATCATCCAGCAAAAGTCCGGTACCCCTATTGAGTTCTGTTGATCCCATCCTTGCAACAGCAGCCGGCTGATATAACAAAGATTTATTGGGATTGGAACTCGCTGATATCTCTACTGCATCCAATGTTTGGGAATTCTCCTGTAGCTGAATATTCAGTTCCTGTCCACATGCAAATTTTCCCCGGTAGGGTTCAAATCCTATATGGGTTACCGTTAGTTGCGCAGAGTCCTTACAAGGCAGCATGAACCTGCCATTTTTATCAGTTGTGATCGTTTTATAACCAGCCACACGGATGGTAGCATAAGGTAGCGGTGCTCCAGTTTCAGCACTTGTTACGCTGCCTTTTGCCTGAGGGGTTTGGGCCAGTAAGGGCGCGACAAACCCTACGCTTAAAAGCGACAGATATAATTTTTTCATTTTTAAATTCAGATGAAAGAATGAATACGGATGGCTTTCCCAGGTAGGCGCATGCCACTAACCGGGAAAAAATCCGTTAGATTTTGAGACACTAAAAATTACTATGGAGCTCAGGCTTTGGGTGGTGGTGCCGGAATAGCAAGAATGGGAGAATTGTATTGGTTGGAATAACTGCCTTGTAAAGGATCAACTGTTACTACTGTAAGTTCCGTACCAGGCATATCTCTGCTAAGAACAACCGGAGCTATTTTCAGGAGCTTCTTTGCCATTTTTCCTTTTGACTGCTGCTTTTCGGAATACTGTTTTATTAGAGCATCCAGGTTGGCAAAGAGTTCTTCCTCCTGGGTATCATTGATGCAATAATAAAGAGTAGTGCCCGCTTCCCCCGTTTCCTTACGAACTACGTCATAGAAGGTTCCTTTATAAATAAACTCCTTCTCATTCTGCCAGTCGAGCTGCTCTTCCTGTCCCTGTTTTACTGATATAAGATGAAGTTCGTTTTCCGGTACACCTCTCTTTATCTTGCGTTTTATCTCTCTGCGGATCTGCAGTTGCTGTAATTTAAATACAACCAGCAGCCCTGTGATATTGCTGGTAAAAACAACCAATAAGAATATGCCTGTAATGGTACGCACCAGCACGAATATAATAAAAAGGGGCGGTCCCTAAAGAGACCGCCCGTATAAAACACACAATCGAAAGCTCAGCTTGCAAGAATTGATTTAGCTGAAAATTGTTAAACCTTATAAGTTAATCTCCCTGCCCAAACTCCGGAGCATTTTTATCAAACCATACACGTTCTTTGGAAAGTGATAATGCATCCTGCACGTTCGGGGTAAAACCCTGTGCAGAATAAGCTGCTGCCCAGTTGGTTCGGTTTACTTCACCCGGATCAGCAATCCACCACCTGCGGGGAATAGGCTCATTGAATACTTCTCTTGGGTAGTAAGCAGAAGCTGTTTTGGGATAACCGGTGCGGCGGCAGAATACATAGGCTTCATTCGGTTCGCGAACCAGGTTTAAATGCTGTTGAACGTAAATACGTTCAAGGTCATTTGTGCCATCCAGCACCACTTTGGGTTGAGCCAGGTATGCAGCAATTTCACTATCTCCATCACCGTTGTAGGCACGGGTGGATCCTGCAGTTGTTGCAATGGCATTCATGGTGCGGATAGAAGCCTCTATGCCTCTATTATACCAGGCTTTGAAATCTCCGCTTATGTATCCCTTCTTCATGAATTCTGCTATCAGCAGGCAAGTCTCTCCTGCTCCTGCGAGCAATTCAGTATAGGTTCCCTGTGTAGATCCGTCATAGCGTGGTGCAAAAAAACGACGGTTGATGGTAGAAATAAGATTATACCTGTTCTGCTGGGAAACCTGGAAAGCATTCTTGAAATAATTTTTCTGAGGCACATCAATCGTCCAGTCAATCGGTCCGCCCTGAAATTGAATCAACGGATCATTGATGTCAATAAAAGATGGCAGGTCAACATTGTACTTGTCCAATGTATCCCGGAAGCTGCCAACCAGGTCGTTGGGGTTAAAGTATACGCCTATACGAGGATCATTCACTTGCTTCATGAAGTTCACGATGGCAATACCACCGTATTTCACATCCCGATAGTTAATACCACCACCGATTGGTTCAAAGTTTGGACTACTGTAAACAAGGTTATCAGTCACCGCTGTAATTGGTCCGGTAGTATTGCTCATCACTTCCTGTGCAATTGCGGCGGTTTTGCCGGCATCCTGCCTTTCATAACGAGCTGCAATCCGAAGCTTCAGTGTATTGGCCAATTTAATCCATTTGCTCCAGTCTCCTTTATACAGGACATCCGAATTACCATAGGATTTTTCACTAGCAGTTGGTGCAGCGGACAAAGTTGCGATCGCTTCATTCAACTCACTTAGCCAGGTGGTAAACAATTGTTCCTGGGAATCAAATACTGGATTATACTTTCCTTCATAGCGACCTTTTACAGCTTCTGAATAAGGCATGGAGCCATTCATATCAGTCACTTTTAATCCATGCAGCGTACTTATTATATAGGTAACTGCCTTCATTTTACTGTAGTCATTTTTGTCCGGCTTCAAATCGATTTGCCGACGGATTTCAAAGAGGTTGGGTAAAATATTGGAATAATAAGCAGCATACCTCGAATTGACATTGGTAGTCAATTCATATGGACTGGAACTATAATGCTGTGTAAAACGCAACAACTGTTCCATACTTTCCCAAACCCATTCAGTACCATTATAACTTACCAGCTGGTCTTCAGCATAGGTTAGTAAAAATTTTATATCCGGATTTACTACAGTGGCAGGATTGGTATTAAGATCTCCAAAGTCTTTCTTACAGCCTGCAAAGAGCAGCGTAGTTCCGAGTGTCGCTCCAAAGACTATTTTTTTGAAATCATGAATCATATAAATAAGTTTAAAAAGGTCATTGATTAGAAGCTTGCCCGCAGAGAGAAAATAATACTTCTGGTCATGGGCAGGAATCCATTTACTCCTGAAAATGCGGTATTGTTGGAGTTATTGGATGCGGGGTTAAAATTGTATGGAAGGCTATTGTACAGGTACAGCAGATCACGACCTGATACGGACAAGCTCAATCCATTTAATTTTAACTTGCTATACAACTCCCGGTTAAACGCATAACTAAGCGCTACCTGGCGCAGTGACACCCATGTACTTTCAACAATCCAGTAATCAGAAACCCCGGTAGAAGAAGAACCATAACGATACATAAACTGTGGCAGGTGAGTAGGTTCAACAAGGCCTTTGTCATACGCTTCCTGGTAGGTCATTCCTCCAACATTTGCCTGAGAACCATCCGGCTGTGTTACGGTTTGACCTGGTGCAAATACGCCTTCCGGAATTATACCATCGTCATA
>JAGKTB010000133.1:0-7478 GCA_018993145.1 Flavihumibacter sp. | reverse complement strand
AATCGTAGTTGCTTCTGTTTTTATAGGCGTACACCACGCTTTTCTGGTACTGGATTTTGAGAGTATCCAGTTCCGCGCGCAGCTTCACAATATCGCGCCAGCTTTGGTTGATATCGCTTTGAATCAGGTTGATCTGATCATTGATTACTTTGATTTGGGATTCCCGGAGGCGCAATTTTTTCTGCACCAGGTTGAGTTCAGCCAGGCTTTTGCGCTTGTATTTATTGGTTTCAGCCAGCTGTTTTTTCAGCTCATCAATTTCCTTTTGAATGGCGGCCTGCTGTTTTTTCAGATCGGCACTGCTACTGGCATTTTGTGCAAATGTGCCCAGACTGCTGGCCACAATTAACAGGAGTATCCAGATTTTTTTTATCATGCTGTTCAATTGGAAGATGGAATGTTTCAAATATAAAAACTACAACGTTTACTGAATGCTATAATTTTTCGGAATACTGAAAGGATAGCTTAAACTTTCGTTAAAGGCATACTGTTTGAACTCCATCTGCACATCAATCTTGGATTTTTCGGTGAAACTCATTTTGCGATACGTTGAAAAAGCTACACCACCCTGTCCATTATAATTGCTGAAACTCAGATCTGCCGTACGATTCCGGCGGGCATTCTGATCATCCAGTTTGATATGCTGAAGCAGATAATTATCCACTCCAATGGTGATCAGGTTTTTAAATAATTCACCCATACTCAACAGGCTGATTGTTTCCGGTCCTTTTCGATACGATACAATATTGGAATCCAGGAACAGCGGATTACCGATAATCAGTTCCTGAACCGCATGAAAATCAAAAGGAATCTGCGCCACTTCTTCCAGGTATTTTACAGAGCGCAGCTGTACGATTTTATCCTGCTTGTTGAGCAACTTCACACTATCTGGCGTAATCAAAATCCGGAAGGCTTCGTAACTGAAAACTGTTGCGTTAACTGACAGCCAGATGACACTATCCTTTTGCATGCGCACAAATACCGTAAGGTCGGGACCCTTGCCATCTTTGTCCCAGTACTCCACTTTCATCTTCGCACTAAAAGTTTTGTAGTCAATTGTGTTCTCTGCCAGTTTCCCATACACTTCCCTGATATAGCGCAGTGAGTCGGCGTGAGCATCTGCAATGATGGTTGTAACAGCCGAATCTTTTTTGGCGATTACTGTGTTGATTTTTTTGGTAGCCCGGCAACCAACTGATGCGATGCTTACAATAAGTATTGCCAGGTATGCAAATTGCTTCATTCGTTATGCTTTTCCGGTATGCCCAAATCCTCCGGCATTCCTTTCTGTTGAAGTTAAAGTTTCTACAGGAACCCAGTTCACCTGTTGAACCCCCTGCACCACCATTTGCGCGATGCGGTCTCCTGGTGCTATGACCTGTATTTCATTGGAAAGATTAACCAGGATCACTTTAATCTCACCCCGGTAATCTGCATCAATCGTGCCCGGTGTATTGAGGCAGGTTATACCCTGCTTGATAGCCAATCCGCTGCGAGGCCTGATCTGCGCCTCATACCCCTCTGGCAATTCAATATACAAGCCTGTTGGCACCAGGGTTCTTTCAAGAGGCTGCAGACTCAGTGGTTCGGAAATATTGGCCCGGATATCCATACCTGCTGATCCACTGGTAGCATAGGCCGGCAAGTCAAAAGAAGATTCGTTTTTAATCTTTACCGCCAGTTTAGCTGGCCTGATTTCTTCCAGTAATACAGATGCATAGGCCACCAATCCCTCTTCCCTTCCCACAAATCCCATTGTTTCGGTGGTGGTGGCTTTGATTGAAACATGCTCTGTAGAGATATCCAGAATCTTCGCGATGGTTTCCTGCATGGCGCTGACATGGGGTTTGATCTTTGGCTTCTCAAGGGTGAGGGCTGCATCCACATTGATCACCTGGTAGCCTTTGGAACGGATTAGTTCCTGGCAATGGGCCAGCAATTTCTTGCTGTCGATGTCTTTATAAGCCGGATCGGTATTGGGAAAATGTACCCCGATATCACCGAGTGCCAGGGCTCCCAACATGCCATCACAGATAGCATGAAGCAATACATCCGCATCACTATGTCCAAGTGCTCCTTTCGTATGGGGGATGGTTACCCCGCCAATTACCAACTCCCGTCCTTCCACCAACTGGTGGAAATCAATGCCGAAACCGATTTTATAACTACTACTACTCATTTGAAGATTGTTACAGGTTCTCCTATGTATTGAGTTGGGTGAGATGTCAGACGTGAGACGTGAGAAGAAAACGTGAAACGTCAGATGTGAGACGTGAGAATTTGGACCCACTGCTCCCTTACCTCCCGTTTCCTTTGTCTCCCGCCTCCTTTGTTTCCCTCTTCCATTCCTCCATCTTCCTTTCCTCCATACAAAAACGTCCCGCAAAGATGCAGGACGTTTCTTATAATCTTACTTAAAATTTAAAGTGTATTACTCTCCGCTTACCTGGTCGAGGTCAAATACCAGGCTGAAGCGCAGGGTATTGGAAAGCGGGTTCTGGTTTACACCAGATCCGGAAGGAACGATATAACTGAAGTTCAGTCCGAATACATTGTATCGGATACCGGCACCCAGGGTGAAATATTTACGGTTACCCTTGGTTTTATCTTCATAGAAATATCCGGCTCTCAGTGCAAACTGATCCTGGTACCAGTATTCTGCACCAGTAGAAACAGTAAACTCACGCATTTCTTCGCCAAATCCGCCGGGAGCATCACCAAAGGAACTGAACCAGCTGCTTACAACTGATTTGTTACGGTAATTTACCAGTCCGGCTGAATCACCCACATTCGGCGGAGTGGGCACCAGCAGTTTATTCACATCCATACCCACAGTAATCTTGTTGTCTTCATCAAACACTTTGGTATACGCTACTCCTAAGCCGAGGTTGGCCGGAATGAAATCTTTTTGTGTAGCATCAGATGTATAGCCAATTTTACTTCCAAGGTTGGTCAGGGTTGCACCAGCACTGAAACCATTTCCGGCTTCATTCTGCCCATTGTAATAGAAACTCAGGTCACCAGCAACCGCGCTACCTGCTTTATAGGTATTACCATCAATGGTTTGTCCGGCTGCCAGGTTGGAATGAATATAGCGCAACGCAATACCCAAACCTACTTTTTCAGACAGTTTACGGGAGTAGCCTACATCAAAGCCCCATTCTCTCGGACGGCCTTCACTAAACACATTACCCAGGTTATCGGTGAACTGAATACTACCGAGGTTGAAATAACGCAGGGTTGCAGACAGCGCCTGGTCATCGTCCAGTTTATAATAACCACTCATGGATCCAAGGAATACATCATTTAATCCCAGGCGTTTCAACCAGGGCGTATAGGTTAAGCCTACCTGGAATTTACTGGTATTAAAAGGTGTTTTCGCCAGGTTCCAGAAAGGTGCATTAACATCTGGTGAGGTAGCAATACCTACTTCACCCATGCCACCTGCTCTTGCATCCGGAGAAATTCTTAAAAAGGGAACCGCAGTAGTTACTACATTGATGGGTTGTACATCCTGCGCATTCAGTTCACTCATCGCCATACAGCCAATCACAAACGATAAGGCCAGCTTTAGGGACTTTTGTTTCATTGTATTGAATCTTTCAAGTTTAATTCGGGAAACGGCCGGATACGGGCCCATAGAATAAAAAACTTACCCTGTGGAGGCACAGAAAGCCTGGACGTTTCAATAATTAGTTCGGGTAAATTTTTTCTATACGCGGCGAAAATAGTGATTAATAAATAATTCGTTTAAAATCTGATCAATTGTCGGGCCCTGATGGCAGTCTGGCCATTTGCTGAACGCAATACCAGCCTGTATACATAGATCCCATTAGGAACCGGAAACCCTTGCTGATTCCGGCCATCCCAGTCCATGTAGGAACGGTTTCCACTGGCAATTCTTGTACCGTTTATTTTTTTGATGAGCTGTCCCTGGAGTGAAAAAAGCTCAATCTGAGCCTGTATTGGCAATTGATTCTGGTTATGTGTAAAAACAAACCGAACCCGCTCCCGGAAAGGGTTTGGCCAGGCCTCCAGTGTCTCCACTTCCAGTACTTCTGCAGCTCTAACCCGAAAGCTGAGTTCTGTTTCGGAGCTATTATTCAACAGGTCCCATGCTTTTATCCGAAGCCGATGCCAGCCATCTTCCAAAGCAGGCAATTGAAAGCGCAGCTGGCCAGACTGGTAGCTATTCGCATCCGCCTCAAAAAATGCATTCAGGATGAAAGGCTGATCCTCCAAATCATCCAATACCATACTGATATCGTGTCCAAATCCGCGCCCCAGCACATTGATGCCGGAAGAATCAGACAAGCGCAACACCAAAACTGGCCGGTCGCCGGTTAGATCCCCCGACCGAAACAGGCTGTCATTCAGAAAAGCTGTGATAACCGGACCTTCCCTGTCTGCCGGAGCCGGATCAGAACCTGCCAATACCAGGTTGCTGTAACCGCCCTGAGCATCTGAGAGACTATCCGAGGCATAATACAATATCCTCATGTTCCCTTCCCTGTAATCAATATCACGGGGGATGAGAAATGCAAATTCAAACCTTCCTGCTGTTACGGAAACCTGTCCCCGGTAAAGCGCCCTGTCCTGAACCGTAAACCTGGCTGGCTGGCTACCCGGATCATTTCCCAGGGTGGATTTTTCATAGGACTGATCCAAAACTACCGGAAAGACCCAGCCATTAAAGTTGTTAAGGGGTTGTCCAAGGGAGTCGGCAATCAATCCACTAATCCTGACTTCCTGCAGGGCTTTCACTGTATCGGCTACCTGGTTAGCAGGTTGCCCGTTAATGTGGGTGGTCAGCACCTGGTGCCTGGGGAATGCCAATGTGAGGGCAGGATCTCCCAACAAGGTAAACTTGAGGTTATTGAACAGATCACCGGAGCTGGCGAAAGTTTTGTTTTTGGCATCCCGGGCCGCTTCTCCCAGGGTCCGATACCTTCCATCCGGTAATCTTTGGAGCGCGGTCTCCATATAATTGGTATTGAGAATCCGGTTGCTGTAGGCAAAAACCAGGCGGGTGGTAGTCATGAGGGCAATCGCGCCGGCATTCGGTTTGGTGAGCAGGTACTCACCAAGGGAGTTAATAGTAGGGTTGTCAAAAGGGGCAAAATCACAGGTTGCAGTCACAAAGAGGGGTAGTCGCCCATTTTGCTGCCATCCATCTACAATGGGCTGCTCCAGGATCACTTCATCCGCCAACCTGCGAAATCCGCCGTGACCGGTATAATTCCAGATCAGGGTACCTTTTTGCATCTGGTCGCTGATGGCCTGGTTGACCTGCGGATAGCGGCTACCTGCTGCATCGCTTTCCTGGGGATACGCATCCAGGTAAATCTTTTGTTGCTGAAAGCGGTCATTCACACCGGCAGCTGCCCGTGTGATCGTTTCCATATCCTGGAGATGCAGGTTTCCATCTTCATCATCGGCAATAAAAGTCAGTTCATTGCGCCAGGCTCCCCTACCGGAGGGATCATGATAGGCAATTAGTTTATCAATGTATTGATTGGCTACCGAAACCGTTGACACCGGAATTCTTCCAATGGCGATGTCCAGCTGATTGGTCTGCAAGCCTCCATTGATGTTTTCTCCATCATCCAGGAAACCGAAATAATCATCCGAAACATAGGTACTAAGTGGGTCCAGCGAGAAACTGCTCTGAAAGGAGGGAATCCCGCCTGAACCAGCCACCACCCTGTTTTTGGAGTCAAAGGAAGCGTCTCCGAAAAGCAGTAAAAACCTCGGGCCATTTCTTGCGCTGCCACCGGCACGGTCGTAGTGCATTTTTACATAATCCCGGATCGCCGTTGGATCCGGCACCCCTGCTGAAAACTCATGATAGATGGATTCCACAGGAACCACCAGGCAACTCAGTCCATCGTGTTGTTGATGCCAGTCGGCCAACCGCTGTGCTGGTTGTTCCAATCCCCTGGAGATGATAATGAGCATATCAGCAGAACCATCACCATGCAGATCCTGGTTGCCGACAGGTCCAACCCGGGTTACCGTTGGCAAGGCAGCAGCCGGATCAAACACCAGGTATTCTTCCGGATATTCATGCAGGTCGGTGAAACTCAGCCTGTTGCCCGAAAGTTGACTGCGCATTTGGATTGGTTCCAGGATATTGGAAAGTTTCCAGACCCTCAAAGCTGTATTGGCATTGCTTATTTCATAGCGGGCCACTCTGTCGGGTCCTCTTCCCTCCCAGGTTCTGAAAGAAAGCGGTTGGCCAGCCCAGTCGAGCCTGCAATCCGCCAGCAACTGGAAACGATTCAGCCAGCCAATTGCTGATGCATTGGAGGAAGTAAAGCGCAGAGTCAGATTAGTAGCTGCCGTCGGCGTGAATTCCGCCTCCAGCCTGCTTTCTCTTGCGAACAGATCAAAACTGGAAGCGCTTACCGGGGCAATGGTATGGGTACTAAAAACAGTTCCATTGGCTAACCATTCAAAACCAACCACGGATCCAACTGAGCGGGCTGCCAAGGTGGAAGAAAACTTAGCTGTGCGACCGGCAACAGACTGCGGCAGAGATACCTGCAATTGCAGGGGCTGGTTAGACTCTGCCAGGAAACGTTCCCCGTACCATTCCTGGCCGCTGGAAAGCAGGTTGAACAGGTCTTTTTCATACCAGTAGCGGTATTGATACTCAGTAACCTGGTGTGTTGGTGATCCGGCGACAGGAGCCAGCTCTACCCTTTTACCGGAGCCTCCTCTGGTTAGATAATAATAAGCGGTATCAGAATAGATATTTAACTGATGGGTGAACACCTGGCGAAGGGTATCTGTTAACCAATAATGCGGGCCGGCACTATAAAAAAGGAGAAAATCAGTTGATTGCAGCTGTCCATCACCTCCGTCTTCGACCTGGATGGCTAGTTCAGTAAGGTCATCGGAATAAGGGCCACCGGGGGCTTCTGAGAGGGGGAACGAGGGTCTGCCATAGAGCCGCAACTGGTTGGAAGGCATTGGTAAAGAGAAGCCCATCGCCTGCAAATCCGTACCGCTGATTTTATGAACCCCTGCCTGTGTGGTGGCTACCTGGTACCATTGCCCGGTTGTCAGTACCGAATGCGGTGAATAGCTTCGCTGTGCATGCAGCAACAAAGGCGAGGTAAACAAGTGAACCAGGATAAGCACGCGGAGGTAAAACAGCATGGTTGATCAAAAATAATATAAAGCCTTGCGGATTTAAGATTTTGGCAAGAGTATTGATTGCTTTATCTGATTATATTCGCATTTGGTCGAAGAAAATAACACAATAATAGATAAACTGTTCCGTTATAACTGTCTAAAACCAGCTTAAATGGCTATCAATATGAACTGGAAAAACCTCACAATCCTTGTATCCTGCGCCGCAATGGTGGCTTCCTGTAAAAACGGGAAGTTATTCGGCAAAAAAACCGAAAAATCGGACGTAACCGGTTGGAATTATAATGACAAAAACCAGGGAGGCTACCAGGTCTCCAAAG